>JAAAOD010000170.1 GCA_009908535.1 Verrucomicrobiota bacterium | reverse complement strand
TGCAGGTAACGCCGGCATGGCCCATCGAGCTCATGGTCAGGGAGCCGAAGACATAGTTTTCCCCGATCACCTGCCCGTCCGGATGGTAGATCCCGAGCTGGCTGGCGAGAGCGAGGTGGAAATGGTCCTCGAAATCGTCTCCCGGGCGGAACTTGTGCGGAGTCAATTCTTCCCGCCGCGAGTGGCAGGCGGCACAGCTCTCCATGATCTGTTCGTTGCTGAGGGTCTCCGTCCACTGCTCGTTACCGTTGCGGACCTGCGAAAGGTGGGTCTTCATACCGGGATGGCATTGCGCGCAGGTGATCCCCATGTGCGCCCACTGGCGATTGTAGCGATCCTCCATGACATCGTAGCCCTTCTCATACTCCGTCATGTGGCAGTAGGCGCAATTGGCGTCCCAGTTCATCCCCTGTCCGGTCCAGTGGCCCCATTCCCCCTGCGCCCGCGGCTCGCCGCCCTCGCGCTCGAAGATGGAGAACCATTCCTCTTTTTCCGGATCCCAGGCCACATCATGCGCCTGCAGGCGCCCGTCCGGCGCAAGGTGCATGTACTGGACGAGTGGCGTCAGGCCGATGGAACCGATGACCGGATAACGGGTTTCGGTTCCTTCCTCGACCAGTACCGGCGCGCCGTCGCCCCGCTTCCAGCGCATTCCGCGATCGCGGGTAAGATCACCGCGTTCCTTGAGCAGGCGTTCCCAGTCCCCCTCCTTCAAGGGGGCATTCGCAAGGTGGTGATGCGATCCCCGCCACGCCGCCGTCTCCTCGGCATGGCAGTCCACACAGTAGGCCGGGTCCGCGTAGTCGAGTCCCTCGGCATGGAACTTCGCCAGCAGCCGTTGCGCTTCCGCGCCGACCGGCTCGGGTTGCCAGCGGTCGCGCAAAAGCCACGCGGCTGCGCCAAGGAGCGTGACCCCCACCGCAAGCGAGGCAAGGAGAAGGTGAAAACGGCGGGGGGCCATGACACCTTTGTGGCGCGCCCCTTTCGTGTTGGCAAGACTGAGACGCTCCGGAAGCTGTTACCTTGCCACGATCCAGTAGTAGCGGTCGCCGGCGATCTTCATGAAGGCACCGGAGGAGAGGTCCCCATTGTCATACCTATCGTCGAAGTCACGGAGAAAAGCATCACTCACATCATGGCCGTGAACCCCGATGGCTGAGACAAAATCCGAACCGTCCTTTTCGACATCCCAGACCCCGCCGATCGAGGGCCCTTTGTTCCAGCTCGCAACGCTTACGTAATCGCTCAAACCGGTGGGAATATCTCCCGAATTCGAGTCTTCCGGGAAATAGCCCTGCTCAAGGGAAAAGGTCATCATGGCTGCAGAGTAGGCCCGGAAGTCATTGGCAAGCCGTCCCATTTTCGCCGAGTTCTGAATCTTCTGGAAAGCGGGAACAGCGACACTCGACAGCAACCCGATGATCACCACCACTACCATGATTTCCACAAGGGTGAAGCCGGAGCGGCCGCGGCCACGCGGCTGGTTTTTGTTCCCGTTTTCCCGTGTCATGGGGTCATCTTCGCATCGGCATTCTCCGGATCGCGAAGGGAAGAAGCGATTGCCCGCTTTTTTATGAAATCTTTACGAACGCCGCCGACGCAGGGCCAGACCGCCGAGAGCGGCCACTCCGAACACGGCCGCAAAGAGGGATGGCTCCGGCACCTGCACGATCTGGACGCCGCTGAGATAGGAGACGCTCCCGGCATTTTGTGAACGAACCGTGATGTTGGGATTGGTGAGCCCTTCGAAAATGACAAAGTTGCCCGAACCATCAAGGCTCGCGTCATCGTAGTCGCCCGGGAAAGCGAACGACCTGGAGTCTCCGTTGATCCCATCCGCCACATTGACGCCGCCCGCAAGAACCGTGGACCCTGATCCGTCCAGAATGGTAAGGTCCGTATTCTGGAGGGGGTTTTCGTAATCCACATAGGCGATGACGTTGTACTCGGCGTAGGGGATGTTGGAAAAGGTCAGATCCACCGGGCCGCCAGAAAGATCAAGGATAGCGCCGGAGAGCAGGTTGCCGTCAAAGCCGGAACCGGGCCAGCCGATCGGGGCCATGTCCGATCCGGACCAGCTCACCGCGACCGGCACCGTCGCTCCGGTTGAATCGATCACGTTCTGCAGGGATCCGGAAGCGTTTTACGGCCCCCTACCGATATCGTTCCAGTGATCCTGCCGGTTGACGATGGCGGTGGAGGAGGCGCTGAAGTTGGTCCCTGCGATTTCAGGGCCCACCCCGCTGTTGATCGGCGGGGCCGGGTCGCCACCACTGAGGGTATAGAAATTCACCCCGATGGATTTGTTGGTGATCGAGATTCCTCCAAAAGCGACCGAGCCGATCCCGCACGCGCACAGAGTGGAAACTAATTGTTTGAATTTCATGATGGAGAACCGTTTATGATTAACGTTTACTACCACAAACCCATGAGGCCGGTTTCGGCAAGCAAAAGTGGGCCTGAAGCCGTAACTCACCCGCGGTCGCGCCAATGGGAGAGGAACACGCCGACGGCGACGATGGCGAAGCCGACACCGTCCATGAGCCGCACCTGGTCCCCGAAGATGACCCAGGCCATGAGCATGGTGACCGGAGGTCCGAAATAAAAGAGGCTGGCGACGCGGGTGGCGTCGACCCGGCCCAGCAGTTTCCACATCAGGGCGTAGGCGAGCAGGGAGACGGCCACGACAAGCCAGGCCATGGTCACGACGAATTCCTGGGTCCATTCCGTGGCCAGTTGTTCCACGATGAGGGCCGGCCCGATCAAAACGAGGCAGGAGGCCAGGCTCTGCCAGAAAAGCTGCTGGCCCATTGGCAGGATACGCTCCGGCCAGCACACCTCCGTCCGCCGCTGAATGAGACTTGCCGTCGTCATGGAGAGGGCCGCCCCGAAGGGCAGCAAATAGCCATGGAAAGGGACGCCCTCGGTGGTCTCCATGCGGGCCGCCACCGTCACGGCGACCCCGGCGAAGCCGGTCAGGAGGCCCAGCCACCGCATGCGCCCGACGGGTTCCCCCACCACCAGTCCGGACAGGGCACCGGTCGCAAGAGGCTGCAAAGCCACGACAAGGGCGACGATCCCCGCCGGGACGCCTGTGGCGAGGGAGAGCAGGGTGAAGCTCAGCCATGCCGCATGAGCGAGGATTCCCACGACCGCGGCCACGGACACCCTCCTCCAACCCGGCCAGCGCAGACGTCCGCGCACAAGGAGGAAGGCCGTCATGATCAGGCACAAGGAAAGGTACCGCCAGAAGAGCTGTGTGAACGGCCCCGCGTAGGGAAGCTCGTTCTCGGCCGCGACAAAGCCTGAATTCCAGAAGAAGACGAAGCCGATCGCCAGCAGGACGGTCGAGGAATTGGTTGGCTTGCGCACCACCACCCGCTATCCATACCCGTCCCGGAGAACTTTGGCAAGCGGGCGGCGGCTTCTGCTACTGGTAGCGCAGGGAAAGGCTCGCCACCGCGTGTGCGGCGAGGGCGAAGAGGAAGAGCACGCCCAGTTCCGGGAGGATGTGCCCGATGTCCGCGCCGAAGGAAATGAGCTGGTTGAGGGCGCCCATCGCCCATGCGGTCGGGAAGAGCCGCGCGAAGAGCTGCAGTTCCTCGGAAAGGATTTCAAGGGGCCACCAGCAGCCGCCGAAGGCCGCGATGATGAGGCTGCCGCCGATGCAGATGCCGTAGGTCTTTTCCGGCGAGGTCACGTAGGCGCCGATGAGCACCCCCAGCGAGGCCGCCATCCAGGAAAAGAGGAAGAGAACCAGCGCGATGCCGACCGGATGGTGGCTGATTTCCACGGAGAAGACGAATTCGCCGAGGAGCAGGAAGACGGCGATCTGGATCAGAGCGAGGAGGAAGAGGCCGTAAATCTTGCCCGTGACCACTTCCCTCTTCGACAGCGGATAGACCGCCAGCCGCTTCATGATGCCGGTCAGCCGAGCCCGCGAAAGGCCGCCCGCCCCGAAAATGGTCAGGTTGAGGAGCAGGAACATGACCAGCGTCCCCGGCAGGGTCTGGTTATAGCCGTGCGGCAGGGGCTTCCGCGAGCCCCACTCCACCGTCAGGGAGACGGGATCCCCGCCGCCCAGCTGGTCGGCCAGCGTGGACGCCTCCATGCCCGCCAGCTCCCCGCCCTCCACGACAAAGCGGAAGAGCTGCGTGTTCAGGCTGACGAGGGCGCGCCCGAGCCGCAGTTCCACCATCGACTCGATGGCCGCCGCGCTTTCCTCGATCTTGAAGAATTCGACGTCGACGCTTTCCCCGGCGCGCACTTTCTCGCTGAAATCCTTCGGGATGCGGATGCCGCGCCGCGCTTCGTCCCGCTCCGCCGGCCCGAGCAGCGCCAGCCCCTGTTCGCCGAGTTCGGCGAGGAGGACCTCCCCGAGTTCGCCGCGGTCGAGGTTTTCAATGAGGACCCCCGGACGCGGATTGGAGGGATCGCCCGGCGGGCGGTTGGCGAAGCCGAAAAAGAAGATGAACAGCGCCGGCGCGATGAAGAGCCAGAACCAGCCGCTCTTGTCCTTCAGGAAGATCCGCAGGTCGAGGTGCCCGATGAGAAAGACTTTTTTCATGGCTTGTCCGGCCTCCGCGCGGCTAGAGGCGCCTCCTTTCCAGTTTGCGGTGCAGGATGCGCGCGCCGAGGTAGAGCAGCAGCAGCCCGAGGGCGAGCATGAGCAGGCTGTAGCCGGGAATGGATACGTCGTACCAGCCGAACTGCAGGTGCTGCATGCCGGTGATGAACCAGTAGTTCGGCAGGAGCCAGCTGATGTTGTCGGTGATGAAGCCCGGCAGTTGCTGCGCCGGCACCATGTTGCCGCCGAGGAAGGCGATCGCGAAGACGAGAATCGGGTTGAGGGTGTCCGCCCGCTTCTCCGTCCCCGAAAGCGCGTTCATGAAGGTGATAAGGCCCGTCACGAAAAAGCTGTAGACGGTGACGTACAGCAGCAGCGTCCCCGTGTTCCGCATCTGTATTCCAAAAATCACGACGCCGAGGCCGATCGTGATGTACATGGCGATCGTCACGACCAGCAGGGAGACGAGCGCCTTCGAGGCCATGAAGGGAAGCAGGGAGGCGTGGAAGGTCCGGTAGCGCTCGAGGGTCTTCGCCAGTTCCTCGCGGAAGATGTCGCGCACGACGTTGTCGGCGAGGAAGAACATGAAGAGTCCGACAAAGCCCGGCAGGATGTAGCCGAAGAGGTTGACGCCCCCGCCGCCGGCGTCGTCCGCCTCCCCGTCGGCGGGGGCCACCGTTTCGTACTGGACGAGGGGCGGAAAGAGCAGCCCGCCGGCCCGCTCGAAGCGGTCCCCGAGACGCAGCAGGAGGCCCGCGATCCGGTTCATGTCCGGCACGCCCTCTTCCTCGATCACTTCCCGCCAGTCCCGCAGGTCCTCCCCGGCGACACGGTACAGGCCATTGGCGCTTTCCACGACGACGCCCATCAATTCCTCGAGGACGGCCGGATGGTAGCGCTGGGCGGGATTCTTGATCAGGCGCAGCGGCGGCACCTCCGCCCCGCGCAGGTAGGCGTCGCTGAAGCCTTCGGGCAGGATGAGGACGGCGGCGATGTCGTTGTCGAGCAGGGAGGCCATCGCCGCCTCGCGGTCGAGGAAGCGCAGGTCGAGGTTTTCGCGCATTTCCTCGTTGTTGACCGCCCCGGCGAGGAATTCCCCGACAATGGACCGGTCCTCGTCGACGACGGCCATTTTCATGACACCGAGGCCCTGGCCACCGTCTTCGGAAGGTTGAAAGATAAAGCCGATGATGCCCGTCATGAGCAACGGGATGGCGATGTTGATAAGGTAGGCCACCGGCTTCCGCCGGGCCTTGAGCAGGTCCTTGGCAAACAAGGCGCTGAAGGTCGCGGGCTTCATGCGGCTACTCCCGCAGGTCCCGGCCGGTGAGGTTCAGGAACACTTCGTTCAGGGTCGGGTTTTTCAGGGAGATGTTGCCGAAGCGGACCGGCAGGTCGAGCAGCTCGCGCAGGCAGTCCGCCGGGTTGCGATCCTCGATGGAGGCGACGGTCAGCTGCGTTTCGCTGCTCTGGAGGATCCGGAACCGCTGGTGGAACTCCGTCGGCAGCCGCTCCCGCGCGCCGTCGAGTTCCCCCTCGAGGGTGTACAGCTGTTTGCCCCCGGCCAGTTGCTGCAGCTCCGCGAGCGTGCCTTCCGCCAGCACTTGGCCGTGGTCGATGATCCCGATGCGGTTGCAGAAGCGTTCGGCTTCCTCGAGGTAGTGCGTCGTGTACAGCACCGCCGTGCCGTCCGCCGCCAGCTGCTCGACAAAATCAAGGATGTTGTTCCGCGCCTGCGGGTCGATGCCCACCGTCGGCTCGTCCAGCAGGAGCAGCTTCGGCCGGTGCATGAGGGCGCATCCCATGTTGATGCGGCGCTTCATGCCGCCGGAATAGGCCTTCACGAGGTCGCCGCCCCGGCTGTCGAGGCTCAGGGCCTCCAGCAACTCGTCCGCGCGCCGCCGCGCCGCTCCTTTGCCCAGCCCGGCGAGGCGGCCCCAGAAAAGGAGGTTTTCCCGCCCGGTCAGTTCCTCGTAGAGCGCGATTTCCTGCGGCACGACGCCCATCCGCCCCTTCGCCCGCACGGGATCTTTCCAGAAGGGCTGTCCGTCCACTTCCACCGTCCCCGCGTTTGCGCGCAGCAGGCCGGAGATGACCGAGATCGTCGTTGTCTTGCCCGCCCCGTTCGGCCCGAGGAGGCCGTAGATCTCCCCGGCTTCCACGGCAAAGGAGACTCCGTCCACCGCCTTCAGTTCGCCATAGCGCTTTTCGATGTCCGTTACCGTAAGTATCGCCATGCCCGCCCTTCCTTCCCTTTGGGTTGCAACAATTGCGTCAGAACTGCAAAAGCAGCACGGCCACCGAAAGCACCAGCAGGGTTCCCGCCGGGAGCGATTTCTTCGGCGGATCCTCCACTTTCAGGTGCATCGCCACCGCTCCCAGCATCAGGAAGGTCATTCCCAGCGCGCCGGGCAGCACGAGCACCTCCAACCAGATCCCCGCCAGCAGCAGCCCCGCGCAGAGCACCTTGAGGAAGCCCACGAGGTACATCACCGTCGGCGACAGCCCGTAGGCCGCGAATTCCTCCTTCATGTTGGTCGCCTCCCCGCCGCGCCACGGGCTGCTCTTGCCGAAGCGCAGGAGCCAGACGTTCAGGATGCCAAGGCCGATGACGACCTGGAGTGCGATGCGGAATGCTTCCATGACCTGCCTTTCTTCAATAGATCCGAGCCGATTCCAGCAACTTTGCCAGCAGGTAGAGGTTGATCAATGCGTAAATCAGGGCAGGCAGGCCGCGGACAAAGCCGTCCCCGATCTTCAACCGCACGAAAAATCCCAGCACCATGAGCAGGCACAGGCCCCCGGCCGCCGCCGCCCCGATCCAAGGCACCCGCAGCCCCACCAGCAGGCCGGCCGCCCCCGCCACCTCCAGCAGCCCCGTCGGCCAGCGCATCCGCGCCAGTCCGTAGCGCGCGAATTCCAGCCGCATCCGCGGCAACAGCAGGATGCCCAGCCCGTAGCAGATAAAAGACAGGCTCGAGAAGAGAAGGACGATCAGGAAGAGGTTCGGCATGATTCGGCGCGTAAGCTTCCTTTGCTACGGGCCCTTCCCCCGCCTGTCAGCTTCTAATCCCTTCTCGATTTGGATTTCCATAAGTCCCAACCGGCGCGGAGTGACGGAAACGGACAGGACCGGAGTCGTTGGGGGGTAGCCGAAGCCGTGAGACTTTGCGGGGTAGCGAACCCCGCGAGACTTTGGCCGTAGCCGAAGTCGTGAGACTTTGGCCGGGTTGTCCGAACGGCTCTCGCTCGTTCGCTACGGCGCCACCAAGCGGGGTTAAAGATCCCCAAAAAACCTTTCACGGCCCGAAGGAGGGTCGGCTTTCGCCTAGCCTCCTCCGGTCCTCCGGCCCGGCCCAACCCTCCGGGCACAAAAGCTACCGCGCATGGCTTTGCGGGGAAACGGCGGATAGGCTCGACAAGGCCTGAAGGCCTTGCTCATCGGGATGCGCCCTTCAGTAGCCGAACTCGTGAGAGTTTGGCCACGGCTCACGGCGGACCTACGGCGTCACCGGTTGCGGGGCTCTGGTATGATAGCTTTCCGCTCTCCAAGAATCGGATTCTACGGTTCGAAGCAGGGGTCCGGGGCCTTGCCTTTCCTTGGGGGTCGGAGACCGGAGGCTATCCGAGAAGGTTCAACTCCGATGCGTAAACCTTCGCGTCCACTAACTTCGGAAAAGTTCCGGTCCCTTGGCAGCTGCAGACCGTATCCGGGCCCAATGCGCCGTGGTCGAGGTAATTCTGAAGACGTTTGCCTCCGAATGGCCGGTCTCCCCGAAAAAAAGCTGAGAAGATGGATTGCCAAATCGGTGGAACTGATTGAAAAGAGCCATTTTCATGTCCTGTCGCTGTTCAAGATTATCGCGGGGCATCTGCACGATCCTTGCAGGGCTGCTCCCCTTCTTGCCAGGTTGCGCGACGGCCATGGAGCGTCGCCAGGTTTCCTTCGACTCGGTGCGAGAACAGGCGAAAAGCCTGGCCGAGCGCGAATACGAGCCAATGAAGGCCAACCTTCCTGAACTGTTTCGTGAACTGGACTACGCGGGTTACCGGGAGATTGAATTTCGTCCTGACAAGGCCCTCTGGCTGGAGGACCAGCTACCCTTCCAAGTCCAGCTCTTCCACAGGGGATATCTTTACGAGGATCCTGTCTTCGTGCACGAATACACGGATACGCACGTGCAGGAGCTGCCCTACGTGCGCGAGTTCTTCAACTTCCGCGCACTCGAAATTGAGGATTTCCCCAGCCGCGCCGCGGGTTATGCCGGCCTCCGCCTCCACGCGCGGATCAATTCGCAGAAGTTCTTCGACGAGTTCCTCGTTTTTCTCGGGGCCTCATATTTCCGCTCCCTCGGAATGGATCAGCGCTACGGCTTGTCCGCAAGGGCGCTCATGATCCCACACGGACCAGGGGAAGGGGAAGAATTTCCGCGTCTCGTGGAGTTCTGGCTACGCAAACCCGCTGCCGACAGCAAGAGTCTCACGGTCCTCGCCTTGATGGACAGCCCCTCCGTGACCGGCGCCTACCGGTTTGACATCACGCCCGGCGAGCGGACGCGCATGAAGGTCCTGGCCACGCTTTATCCGCGCCGGCCCCTTGAGCAAATTGGTCTCGGCGCCCTCACCTCCATGTTTTACTTCGGGGAAAACACACAGCCCAAACCGGATGATTTCCGGCCGGAGGTGCATGATTCCGACGGTCTCGGGATGCGCTTTGAAGATGGCTCCGTCGCCTGGCGCCCCCTGGAATCCCGCCCCGCCGAGGTCCGCTCGCGGTACAGCGCGAAAGGACTGGTCTCCTTCGGACTCTACCAGCGCGATCGTGCATTCGCCAGTTACCTGGATCACGAAAGCCTTTACCAGGATCGCCCATCCGCGCGCATGTCCCTCGGTACCGGATTCACCGACGGAGAGGTTCTTCTCCGCGAACTGCCACCGAAGAAGGATTTCTTCGATAATATCGTCGCCGCTTATGTTCCCGCGGATAGCCTTGAGCCCGGCAAGGCCTACGCGTATGCATACACCCTCGAATGGGGAACCTTTCACGAGGAGGATGGCCCGGCGCAGGTTGTTTCCACGCGCCACGGCGCCGACCTGCACGCCACCGGAAAGGAGATTTTCCTTATTGAGTTCGAGCTGACAGACGCCCTGGCCGGAAACCAGCCGGAGCTGAGTGCCAGTGTCTCGGACAACGCCCGTATCGTGGAGCAATCCCTCCGCGTCGACCGTGCGCGGGACCTTGTCCTTGTCAATCTGCAGGTGGTTCCGGAAAAGGATGGGCACGTGTTTCTCTCCGCGGGCCTCGAGCAGTCCGGCAAGTCGGTTTCGGAAACCTGGATGTACCGATGGAATCGCTACGATTGAGGCTGGACAACCCGGAGATGGACAATGTCCTTTCCCGGGCCTACATGCGGGTGGAACAGTACCTGTGTTCGCTGCGTATCCACAATAAGCGGATCCTCAATGAGCTCACACACGCCATCGTAGAGGATATCAGACAAAAGCTCCTCGCGGGCGACACCCGGGAACCAGTGGAGATTGCCATGGACACCATCGACCAGCACGTGACCGAATGGTACGCGGACCTCACGGGATCAGACAAGGATTCCAGCCACACCGGTGTGATCCGGCTCAGTCTCTTTCGCGCCGACCTTGCCAAGCAATGGAGTCGCTACTTCCTGAGAAGCGGTAATATTCCCGGGCCGTTCAAGGAGCAAATGCGGGAACGTACCCTCAAGGCCTTTCCCGAAAGTCGCGACAAGGACGCCATGCAGCCGGAGCTTCTCGACCTGGGGAAAATCGGCAAGTGGGCCGAGGACACCTGGCGCCTCTTCGGCAAGTGGCCCGTCCTCGGGGCCTTCCTTGCCGGTTCCGTCTACCTCGCTCTCGTTGCCTTCATCATCTATTTCGCTTCCCTCTGAAAGCATGACCGAAGCAGACCGGCAGGCCGATTTCTTCAGGCGCGGCATTTTCTACACCCTCGTCCTGGGCACGATATTTGTCCTTACCTGGATGTTCGCGGACCTCCTCTGGCGGGTCGACTTTTCCATGCTGAATACGGTCCTCGTCATCCTGTTCTCCGTCCTTGCCTATCCGATTGCGGTGGGCTTCTGGCAGTCCTTCTTCGGCGTCTTTCACCGCAACCGCTTCAAGAGCGGAGAGAGCGGACTGGCAGAGGACTGGCAGCCGGAAGCACACAGCATTGCCGTCAATATTCCGGTTTACAATGAGGACATCGAGATGGTCCTTGCCCGCGTGCGCGCACTTTACGATTCCCTTAAGAAGACAGGCTATCTGGAGGCTTTCGACTTCTACCTCCTGAGCGACTCCAACAAGCCCGGCAACTGGGTGAATGAGGAATACGGATGGGCACGCCTCTGTCGACAGCTGGATGCCTATGACCGGATTTTTTACCGACGTCGTAAACTCAACCTTCACCAGAAAGCGGGCAATCTGCTCAACTTCTGTGAGTCGTGGGGTCGTCGCTACAAGTACATGGTGATCCTCGACGCAGACAGCCTCATGTCCGGAGAGGCCCTCATCAAGATGGCCCGTCAGATGGAGGCCCGCCCCAAGCTCGGTATCCTGCAACGGGTACCCGAGCTGACCCGCGGCCGCAGCCGGTATGCCCTCATGCAGCAGTTCAGCAACCACATCTACGGACCGCTGTTTTCCCGGGGCCTTGCTTTCTGGCAGGGGGGCAAGGGGAATTACTGGGGACACAATGCCATTATCCGGGTGGAACCCTTTATCCGGCATTGCGCCCTGCCCGATCTTCCCGGGCGACCGCCATTGGGGGGCAAGATCCTCAGCCACGATTTCGTGGAAGCCGCCCTCATGGTTCGCGCAGGCTACGAAGTGCGCATGAATACGGAGAGCTCCGGCAGCTATGAGGAAGGTCCCGCCGACCTGCTGGAAAACGCCGCGCGCGATCGCCGCTGGTGCCAGGGAAACATGCAGCATATCTGGCTGCTCTTTGCGGACCGCATCCACTGGGCGAGCAAATGCCACTTCATCAACGGAATTTTTTCCTACGTGGGATCGTTCCTATGGCTCCTCTTCCTCATGAT
Organism: Verrucomicrobiota bacterium; assembly: GCA_009908535.1. Lineage (GTDB taxonomy): Bacteria > Verrucomicrobiota > Verrucomicrobiia > Opitutales > Oceanipulchritudinaceae > Oceanipulchritudo. The sequence continues at coordinate 1,424 of JAAAOD010000170.1, read as the reverse complement.
TTCCATCGCCCTGGCCTTTGAATGGAAACAGAGTAATCTGTCCATTATTGCCGTGCAGGGCACGTCCCCCCTGGGCGCATTGTCTATCACCCAGCACGGCGTCCTGCTATTTGTTATTATCATGGGACTCCTGCTCTTTCCAAAGCTGCTCGGCGTGTTGCGAGGAATAATTCTTCCCAGTGTCCGGCGCTCGGCCGGCGGCGTGGGACCCCTTGTCTTCATGGCCTTCATGGAGCTCTTGCTTTCCTCGCTGATCGCACCGGTACAGATGATTTTTCATTCGCGCTTTGTCCTCCTCACCCTCTTCGGCAAAGGCATCGGTTGGACGGCGCAATCCCGGGACAGCCGCGGGCTTGCGTGGTTACCCAGCCTGAGGAGCGTCCGTCTGCAGACCGTTACGGGAATCCTCGTCATGCTTATAGCTTTGCGGATAGGTATTCCCGTGCTTCTCTGGCTTTCACCGATCTGGCTGGGGCTGCTGCTCGCCTCATGGCTCGTTACCTGGACCAGCCGACCCGCCAACAGTAAGGCGGCTACCCGCTTCCAGGCATGCTCGGAATCCTCCGAAATCGAACCAGTCCTTGAGCGCATTATCGAGAAACAGGACCTCCGGTTGCGCTTCTTTACCCGGACCGGCGGTGGACTGGAAAACGCCGTTGTCGACCCCATGTTCAACGCAATCCACCTCTCCATCCTGGAATACTCCCACAAAACCGATAAAAGTCCTTGCGTGCCCGGTGAGGGGTTTTTCAAACAGGATCCCCGCCAGCTGGATCCGGAGGAACAAATGCACCTGCTCGAATCGCCGGACTGCATGAAAGACCTCCACCGACTTGTCTGGCGGCTTCCGGAGTCACGCCTGCATCCCCGGTGGCGTGCCGTCCTCGAGCGCTACACCTTAAAACCGGTTTTCAACCCGTAGCCCGTGCCAGCTCGATCCCGGTCTGTTCGTGGATACACTGGCTGAGGACTTCGGCACTGATGGGCTTGGTCAGGTAACCGGCCATACCGAACCTGCCCCGAAAACTGGGAGACACCTCGCGCTAAAAGACACCTATATTTTTACCTTGTCAGGGCCGATTTCAGTGGCAACGATTATAGTTCCGGTCCCTCGACAGTTGTCAGGACTTCGGGTCGGATTGGGCGCTCGCAACGAGTGGTTTGCCGTCCTTCCAGAAAACAGCGTACTGTCCCAATCGCCGCTTCTTCTCAAGGGTCTTGTCGACTGCCCGGCGGAGTGTTTCCAACTGCCGCTGTCCCTCCGGAGATGTGGTTTTTTTATGTTTGGTCGTCATGGTTCAGCATCCTCCTGCAGGAGTTTATAATAGTCGTCATGCACTATATCGCGAGCGGAACCTTGCTGTTCAAACACCAGCACCGGGCTTTCCCCGTCATTCATGAAGCAGGTGCAGCTGTCGACGCGG
>JAAAOD010000134.1 GCA_009908535.1 Verrucomicrobiota bacterium | reverse complement strand
GTCGGCGCCCGCGCGGGTGGTGTAGCCCTGGAAGTTGCGGTGGAGGCCGCCCTCGCGGAGGGCGACGGCGAGGTCGTCGTCCTCGCGCGCGAAATGGTCCATGCCGATGAAGCGGTACCCCTCCCCGGTAAGCCGCTCGATGGTGGCCATGAGCATGCGGAACTTGGTTTCCGGATCGGGAAGGCCGGCCTTTTCGAGGATCTTCTGCGCCGGCGCGACCCAGGGAACATGGGCGTAGCTGAAGACGGCGAAGCGGTCGGGCCGGTAGGTCAGGACGGCATCGAGAGTGGCGCGGAAACGGTCCACGGACTGGTGGGGGAGGCCGTAGACAAGGTCGAGGTTGAGGCCATGGATCCCGGCCTCACGGATCCAGCCCACGGCCTTGCGGTTCAGCTCGTCGGGCTGGACGCGGTGGATGGCCTGCTGGACCTCCGGATGGATATCCTGAACGCCGATGGAGGCGCGGTTGCAACCGAATTCGGCGAGGGCGGCGACCTTTTCCGGATCGAGGGTGCGGGGATCCAGTTCGGCGGAGCATTCCGCGTCCGGGGTGAAGCGGAAACGGGAGCGCAGCATATGCCCGAGGCGCCGCAACTGTGCGGCGGTGAGGAAACTCGGGGAGCCGCCGCCGAGGTGGAGCTGGTTCACGGGGCGGTGATCCGCGTGCAGGTGCGGAAGCATGAGATCGATTTCCCGCTCGAGGGCATCGAGGTACTCGTCCGCCTGCGCACGGTTGCAGGTGATCACGGTGGTACAGGCGCAAAACCAGCACAGGCTTTCGCAGAAGGGCAGATGGACGTACAGCGAAAGGGGGGAAGCGGCCGCATGGCATTCCTGCAGCAGCGGGTCCGCATCCTCGACCGGCGTGAATTGCAGGGCCGTCGGGTAGGACGTGTAGCGCGGCCCGGGGCGGTTGTATTTCCCGATCAGGGCACTGAGGTCGGCGGGCATCATAAAACCTTCTAAGATACCATTTCCGGCAAGTCAGCGCAGGAATTCCTGAAAAATCACCATCAGGACCACCGAGAGCGTGATAATGACCCCGATCCGGTTGGAGCTGGCCGTGCGCCTGGTTTCGGGGATGATTTCCGAAAAGACCATCCAGATCATGGCCCCGGCGGCAAAACCGAGGCCGACGGGCAGCACGGGCCGGAAAAACTCCACGAAGAGATAGGCGGGGACGGCCATGATCGGCTGCGGAACGCTGGAGAGGACACAATAGGCGGCCGTGGAGAGGATACGCATCCCCCGGGGGATGAGAACCAGGCTGATGGCGAGACCTTCCGGGACATTGTGGAGGGCGATGGCGGCGGTGATGAAAATCCCGAGGCCTTCGTCGCCGCCGAAGGAGACGCCGACGCCGACGCCTTCGGTGAAGGAATGCAGGGTCATCACGCCGATGATGAGGATGGCTTTGCGGGCGTCCGCCCCGCGCAGCTCCGCGATGTTCAGGTCCTCGCGCTGATCAAGCCAGCGATTGCTGAGAATGATAAAGACCAGTCCGATAAGAACGCCCGCGACCGTCTTCCAGACCCCGTAATCCAGGCCTTCAAATATGAGGGTGAAGCTGGCCGTGAGCATGAGCCCGGCGGCAAGGGCGTTACTGTAATCGAGCCAGCTGCCGGAGATCTTCTTGAAAAAGAGAAAGGGAAGGGCGCCCAGACCGGTCGCGACGGCCGTCAGGGAGGCGTAGAGAAAAACGGTGAGGACGCTTTCCGGCATTCCCGATGGAATCCCGCCGTCCACGGAAAGGTCAAGGCCGCGAAGCCGAAGAGAGAGGAAAGGGATTTGACGGTGGGCCCTTCCGCGGACCTTATCCGGGAATGTTCCCAAAATGCCTGCCCGCCGTCGCTCTTGCGCTGCTGGCCACGCCGTTGCCCGCAGAAGTGTCCACTGCCGATTTGTTTGAAGAGCGCACGCGTTGCCTCGCCTACGTTGAATTCTACGTGCAGCGCGAGGTGGACCGTCAGGCCGGCGAAGGCGTGGCCCTCGTCCTGAATGAGAGCGGCCTGCTCATGACCCTTTCCAACGTCTTTCCCGACTGGCTGCCGCCGGACCGGATCAAGGACCTGCGCGTCTTCCCGGCCAACAATCCCGAACCGGCGGGACTGTCCGCAACGTACCTTGGCCAGGATGTCGTCAATGGCTGGCATTACCTGCGTCTCGATGATGCGGAGGCAGCGGCGGACTCCTTCGATCCTGTTTCCGGTTACGGTTCCGGGACTCCCTCCATCGGCGATCGCGTCTGGGGGATCGGTCTCACCGGCGCCCGCATGGATTACCTGCCGTATTACCGGGAGGCCTCCGTTTCCGCGATGCAGCCCCTGCCCCTCGACACCTGGTTTGCGACCTCGGAAGTGGCCGTCACGGGCGGGCCGGTCTTTCTTGAGGACGGACGCTTTGCCGGCTGGGCGGGACGCCCTCTGCCGGAGGAACGGGACATGTGGATCGGGCAGGAATACTTCCGGGCCACCATGCGCAATCCCGATGAATCCTACCTGTTCCTCGCCGCGGAGGTCTTTCTGGCGGAAGCCGGTGAGCGGGTTCCGGAGACCCCTCTCGGTGGGCGGCGCCCGTGGATCGGGCTTTCCGGGACCGAGCCCCTTGATCCGGAGACGGCCCGCTTCATGGGCCTGACCGACCAGGGCGCGGTCGTCATCAGCGAGGTGCTGCCGGAGACCCCGGCCGCGGAGGCCGGGCTCGAGGACCGCGATATCGTCCTTGGGATCGATGGCGAGCCGATGCCGCGCCTTCGCCCGCAGGCGGTCCTGCAGCGCTATTTTGAGCGACGCATCCTTTTGTCGCCGATGGGTCAACCCCTTTCCCTCACCGTTCTTCGCGGCAAGGAAAAGCGCCAGTTCAAGGTGACCCCGACGGAAGCCCCGATGGGGCTGAAGGAGGCCCCGCTGCGCTACTTCGAGGATCTCGGGATGACCCTCCGCGCCACGGTGGTGCGCGATCTTCTGCAACGGCGCGAGGACTGGCGGGACGACAGCGGCGTCATCGTCAATTTCATCCGCCCGAACAGCCCCGCGGCGGGGGCGGAGCTGGAGCCCGGAGACTGGATCCGGGAGATCGGCGGGGAAGCTGTGAGCGGATTCGCGGAGGCCACCCGCCGGCTGGAAGACCTTGCCGCCGATGCGAACGTGGCGGAGATCGTCTTTCTCGTGAAGCGCGGGAACGAGACCACGGTGCTTCGGTTGCGCAAGCCCTGAGGACGGGCGCGGCGCTTTCCTGCTTGTCAGGCCCGCCCTTTCCGGAATTTCCTTTCCCGCATGCCTGATCTTTCCGCGACCGAGCCGGGATGGTTCTGCTTCAAGGCCCTGCCAAAGAAAGAGCATGTCGCGGCGGAACTGCTGCGCCGGGAAGCGGGCCTGGAGGTGTTTTGTCCGCGTCTGGCCTATCACAAGAAGACGCGGCGCGGGAAAGTCCGTTTCGTGGAGCCGCTTTTTCCGGGGTATGTATTCCTCCATGTCGATCTGCAGACGGAATACCGACGCATCCGGGCCACGCAGGGGATTCGCGACGTCGTTGCTTTTGGTCCGCGTGTGCCGCCCGTTCCGGGCGCCTTCATCAGTGAACTGTGCGCGCGGTTGAATGAGGAGAACCTCCGCGAGGTTCCGGATCCGGCGCTGGCGCCCGGCAAGGAGGTGGTCATCACGGAGGGTCCCTTCCGGGACTGGAAAGCCGTCCTCACCGGGGAGGTGGACGCGCGCCAGCGCGTGGCCCTGCTCCTTGATTTCCTCGGGCGCCAGCTCGAGGTGAAGGTGGCGGCGAGGGATCTGCTCATTCCCCAGAAATCGCCCAAGGAGCGCGTCTGGGAAGAGTAGGTGCTCAGGGGTAGATGCCTCCGCCGAGGACACGGTCGCTGTCGTAGAGAGCGCAGACCTGGCCGGAAGCGAGAGCGCGCTGTTTTTCGGCGAAGCGGAGGAGGGCGCCTCCGTCAGCCTGCGGCTCGTAGCGGGCGGCCACGCGCGGATCCCGGTAGCGCACGCGGACCTCAAGGTCCCGGGCTTTTGCCGGCGGTTCGGGAATGAGCCAGCTGAGGTGGTGCAGGCGAACTTCCTCGTGCCAGAGGGGATCGGGACGGCTGCTCTCAAAGGCGACGACCAGTTCGTTGCGGTCCATCCGTTTGGCGACAACGACGTAGAACTCGTTCTCGGCGTTGGAAGGAATGCCGATGCCGCGGCGCTGCCCGAGGGTGTAGCGGTGAAGGCCGCGGTGCTCCCCGAGTTGCCGGCCCTCGAGATCGACGATGGGACCCGGCTTGTCGGGAATGAAGGTTTCAAGGAAATCATTGATTTTCACCTCCCCGATAAAGCAGATGCCCTGGCTGTCCTTCTTCCCCGCGTTGGGGAGACCGAGTCCGGAGGCGATCCGCCGCACTTCCGGCTTGGGAAGGTCGCCGACGGGAAAGACGGCGCGCCGCAGCTGCTCCGGTCGAAGCAGGCAGAGGAAATAGCTCTGGTCCTTGTTGTCATCCATGCCCTCCCGGAGGGCGGGGACGCCCCCGATCTCCTCCTTGCGGCAGTAATGGCCGGTGGCGACGGCCTCGAACCCGTTCTCAAGGGCCCAATCGAGGAGGACACCGAATTTCATTTCGCGGTTGCAAAGGACGTCCGGATTCGGCGTGAGCCCGGAGGCGTATCCATCGAGCAGATACCCCACGATCCGCTCGCGGTACTCGGCCATGAAATTGAGCACGCGGAAGGGAATCCCAAGGTGCTCGCTGACCGCGCGGGCGTCCTCGATGTCCTGCTGCCAGGGGCAATCACCGAGCACGTTTTCCTCGTTGATCCAGTTCTTCATGTAGGCGGCCTCCACCTGCCAGCCCTGCTCATGCGCGCGCGCGGCGGCGACGGCGCTGTCGACGCCGCCGGAAAGGGCGACCAGGAGACGGGGAGCTGCGGAGGAGGCGGGCATGGTGGTCACGGGATCGGTCAGCATGTAGGGTCGCGACGGCCCGCTTTGTCAAGCGGAGTGGCAAACGGGGTTGCCAGCGGCGGGGCTTCCCTGCATCGGTAATAAGGTGTGCAGCGAAACAGCATCCCCGGATATCCATCTCAACTGGGCGGCCTGGGTCGGTCTGGACGAGGGCATCGTCACCTTCACGCGCGACTGGCCGGCCAATAGTAAACCGGGTCTCTGGTGGGGAGAGGATCGGCTTGAACTCAAGCACCTGCGGCGCGCCCAGGCCCCTTCCTTCGGGCTTCATGCGGGATACTACGGACGGAAACGAAAAATCGTTTTCGTCTTTCCCCGGCATCTTGCCGGGGAGGTGGACCTGCACGACGGTCTCTTCCTGGCCGGAAGTTTCAATGGCTGGGAGGCCGCCATCGGCGATTCCCGGTGGCGCCTGCAACCGCAGGAGGTGGGGGGCGAATCCTGCTACATCCTCGAGGTCAGCCGCCGGAAAATGCCCGCCGAGGAGGCCACCTTCAAATTTGTGAGCGCGCACGGGCACTGGTTCGAGGTGCCCGAGCAGGCGCCGAATCCGCATTTCGACGGTCTCGGGAACCGCAACTATCTCTTCCATCCCGGCCGGACGGGCCGCCACCGTTTTCTCTTCAAGACTCCCCTACCGCTGCAGCAGAGCGGGGGACGCAAGCTGTATTTCGAGGGACCGGAGGGAGTGGAATCGGTCCGCCTCAATCCCGGAATCTTCCTTAAAAGCCTCGGGACGGAGGCTTTTCTCGGGGCGAAGGTCGGCGTCGAGACCACCCTTTTCCACTTTTTCGCCCCCCGTGCCCGCCGCGTCTTCCTCCACCTCTACGAAAACCCCGACGGTCCGGAAGGCGAGCCCGTCGTGATGGAGTACACCGACGACCTCGTCTGGGAGGCGAGCGTGCCCGGCAACCGCCACGGATGGTTTTATCACTACACGGTGGAAGGGGAGGAAGGCGACGAGGTCGGTTACTTTGATGCCTCCTTCCGGATCCCCGATCCCTATGCAATGGCCATGGCGGGGCCGCGGGGACCGGGCATCGTCGTGGAGGACGCCTTCTTCGAGCGCGAACCTGACGGCTTTACCGCGCCGCACTGGCACGACATGGTCATCGCGGAGGCGCATGTCCGCGACCTCACGGCGCATGCGCCCGTCGCGATGGAGGACGGGGAGCGGCTCGAGTTTACGGGACTGCAGAAGTGGGCGCAAGCGGAGGGCTTCTACCTCAAGCAACTCGGGGTCAACGCGGTGGAGCTGCAGCCGGTCCATCAGTTTGATACCATGGAAAAGGAAACTTACGGCTGGGGCTACATGCCGGTGAATTTCTTTTCCCCCGCGAGCCAGTATGCGCGCGACCCGGCCGCGCTGGATCAGGTCCGGCAGTTCCGCGAGCTTGTCCGCTGCCTCCATGAGCGGGGCTTTGCGGTCATTCTCGACGTCGTCTACAACCATGTCGGGGAACCGAACTTTCTCCAGTACATCGACATGGAGTACTATTTTCTCCTCACCGAAGACGGGCATTACCAGAATTACAGCGGCTGCGGCAACACCCTTGACGCGGAAACCCCGATGGTGCGGCGCCTGATCCGGGACAGCCTCGTGCACTGGATCCAGGCCTACGGCGTGGACGGTTTCCGTTTCGACCTCGGCGAGCTGCTCGGAAAGGAGACCCTCGCATGGCTGGAGCAGGAGCTCAAGGCCGTCCATCCGCCCGTCGTCCTCATCGCGGAGCCATGGAGTTTTCGTGGTCACATCGCGCGGGATCTCCGCGAGACGGGATTTGCGTCGTGGAATGACAACTACCGGGAATTTGTCCGCGATTACCTGCTGCTGAAGGAGGACGCCTCCGGACTGGGCTACCACTTGCTTGGTTCCGCTCCGGAATGGAGCCGCTTCCCGGCGCAGACCGTCAATTATCTCGCCAGCCATGACGACCGCTGCTGGATCGACAAGATTACCCAGAACGGTCATCACGATGGAACACGGCCGACTGCCGACGACCGGCGGCGCACCCACCTCATGGCCGCCCTTCTCATGATCTCCCTCGGCATTCCCATGCTCGCGGCGGGCGAGGACTTCATGAAATCCAAGGGAGGGGTGAACAACACCTACCTCGACGGGGAGCGCAACGCGATCCCCTACGAACGCGCGGCGGAATACTCCGGAACGGCCGCCTTTGTGCGCGGCTGGATTCGCTTCCGCTTGAGCTCGCGGGGACGCTTGCTGCGGCTGGCCGCGTTCCCGGAGGACGGCTATTTCGAGGTCTTCGCGGAGGGTCCCCTCTTCGCCCTCCTCATCAACGCCGACCGCAGCGGGGGACCGGAGCGCCTGCTCTTTGTCGTGAATCCCGACTACGCGAGCCGGGAGGCGCGGTTTGACGGGGAGGACCTCAGCGCCTTCCGCCAGCTCGCGGATACCGAACGCTGGGGCGATCCTTTCCTCGAAAGGCCCCTTTTCGCCCGCGGGAGCGATTTCCTGCGCGTTCCCGCGCTTTCCTGCGGGCTCTTCCTGGAAGGGTGAAGGGTGCCGTTATTCAGGGAAGCAGGGAGCGGATGGCGTCCTTGATCGTGGTGACGACCTCCGGTCCGTAGACGATGATGGCGTAGATCAGGGCCCCGTAGAGCAGGACGGCGAGCACGCCAGCCATGCAGGCCGCAAGGGCGAAGAGCCCGTCCTCCTCCGTCAGGCCAACGCCGATCAGGAAGATGACGAGGGCCGGAAAGGTGTTGGTCATCGGAATGGGGATCATCATGAGCAGCGCCATGACCAGCACGAGGAGGCCCATGAAGGCACGTCCGCCGCGGCTGCCGATCCAGCGGAGGCGCGGGCGTACAATCCATTCGAGAAAGCGGAAGAGGCGTTCCCCGCCGCGGAGGAGGCGGCCGGCGCTCTTGCGGCCCAGCTTCACCCGCTCCATGCGGGCCGGAAAGACCGGCCGCTGACGCCCCGCCAACATCTGTATCGCGAGCAGGAGGAGAATCATCCCAAAGGGCACACTGTAGCCGGCGGCGGGGACAGGCAGGGCGCTCGGAAGCGACAGCACGAGAAGAAGAAGCCCGAATCCGCGGTCGCCGACGCGTTCCACGATCGTTCCGACGGTGAGGTGATCAGCCTCGGTTTCGAGAAGCCCGTGCAAGGCGGCTGACAAGGTCTGGTGCGCCATGACCTCAGCAATCTGGGCGTGGGCCGTCCGGTGGCAACCGCAATAAGGCCGGTCTGCGGAGGGAAACGAAAAGGCGGGGTTGGAATTGCATTCAAGGTATTGAATGCCACAATCTTACATTGATGGAGCGACCAAGGAGACGCATCGCCTTTTTCGGCGGTAGTTTTGATCCCGTTCACCTCGGCCATCTGGCCATGGCCCGGGCGGCCGCGGAGGGACTCGGGCTGCACCGTGTCTGCTTCGTCCCGGCGGCCAGAAATCCGGTCAAGTCGGAGGGGCCGGTCGCCGGCGGGGGCCATCGGCTGGAGATGCTGCGCCTTGCCATTGGGGGGGATCCCCGTTTCGGGATCTGGGACGCGGAGCTGGAGCGGGACGGCCCGAGCTACACCCTCCATTCCGTCGAGCACATCGAACGTGTGTACCCGAACTGCCACCCCTTCTGGATTATCGGGACGGACCAGCTGGAAGGGCTCCCCCGCTGGTACGGCGTGCAGAAACTCGTCACCAAGGTCGGGTTCATTCTCGTGACGCGTCCCGGTTACCAACTTCACTGGCCCTGCATCCCCGGCTTGTACCTCTATCCCGTCGAGAATCCGCTCCTCCCCATCAGTTCCACGGAAGTGCGGAAGCGATTGCAGGCGGGGCGCGACGCCGCCGGTCTGCTTCCGCCGCCGGTTCTTGCCTATATCCAGCGCCACCAGCTTTACAGCCCGGAGGCACAGGAAACGATTTCGTGAACCCCCGCTGCCCGATTGACAACCCACCCCGGACAGGCCTACCTTTCGGGCAGAAAAGAGGTCATTCCACATACTTTATGTCCGTTCCTGCAACGAAGCCCGCTACCACCCTCCCTGTCCATCTCGAGCGTTGTTACCACGCTCTCGACGCCCGTAAAGGCGAAGACCTCCGGATCCTTTATGTAGGGGATGTATCCTCCATCACCGATTACTTCGTGCTCGCCACGGGCACAAGCCGTCCTCACCTCAAAGCCCTGGCCGAAGCCGCACGGGAGGCTCTCGAGGAGGCTGGGGAGGAAGTCCGGCTTGGCGGCGTCGGGGATGAATCCGGATGGGCCGTCGTCGATGCCTACGATGTGATGGTCCATATCTTCACGGCGGAGACACGGGATTATTTTGCGCTCGAGACTCTCTGGAAGGACGGCCAGTTTCTCCATCCGGATGCCTGAACACGGACCACGAGGGGAACGATCCGGTCCGTTTTAGTCGTGCATCCATTCCGGCCCTGTGTCAGGTTGCCGGCAAGTAGTCTCATGGACCGTGCCTCTCTGCTTTTTTTTAACCCTGGTTATTTTTTGGCCTTTGCGGCGGTGCTGGTGGTGGCCGTACTCCTCCGCAGAGGATCGCACCTCTGGTCGCTTCCCCTCGGGGAGGGGGAACTCGTCCGGGTTCCTCTGGCCGCCTTTCTGGCCGGGCTGATTTTACTCGGTGTCGAGGGACGGTTGCGCCTTGATGAAGTCGGGCAAGACCTTCGCGACAAGGCCGACCTGGCCGAGGACCTCAGCGGCATGGTGGAACCCGCGAGGGGTCGGCAAAGCAGACCGCTTGAGCGGGAACTCGTGGACCTCGCTATAGCCAACGCCACCGTCCCCGTCCATTACCGGGTGGTCAGCCAGGGCGACGGCGAGGTCCTTCATCAGAGCAATGGCTGGGCAGGCGGGACAAAGGGGGGGCTGCACCTGCGCCGTTTCCTGAGGTTGCGGGGGGGCGACCCCCTGCGCCTTGAACTGAAGGTGAATGAGGCGAGCCTGCGCGAAAGTGTGCGCTCCGCACAGGCCTATGTCGTCTGGTTGATGCTGCTGCTGGCCTTGTCCGGAAATGCCGTCCTCGTCGCCATCACACGCTTCCGCACGTCCCTTGCCACCCAGCGCCGCCTGACGGATGACCTGAAAACAAGAGAACGATGGTTCCGCAGCCTCTTCGACAACGGGGCCGCCGCGATCAGCATCCTGCGACCCGACGGAACGATCGACCGGGTGAATGAGCGCTGGACCGAGCTTTTCGGATACCGTCTGGAAGAAGCTCCGGAGGCCCGTGCCCTGGTCGCACCCGAGGACGGTGAAAAGGAGCGCCAAATGATGGAGCGGCTCACCGAGGGGCGTCTCGAAACCCACCGGACGGAGCGCCTCTGCCGACGCAAGGACGGGCGTACCTTCTGGGCCGACCTTTCCGTCCGGGCGCTGCGGGATCCCGTGGACGGCAACCTCCAGTCGATCCTCTGCCTCATCCTCGATATCGATTCGCGCAAACAAATGGAAACGATGCTGCGGGAACGCGACCGCCTTCTCAGCAGCCTCGCGGAGGCGCTGGCCATGCTTCTTGAATACAAGCGCGACCTCTCCGCCTTGATGCCCTCGGCTCTCGCCTGCATCGGCAGGGCTGTCCAGGTCGATCGCGTTTATCTTTTCGAGGAGGAATACTCCTCCGCTCTGCGCGCGGAGACGATCTCCCTTCGCTTTGAATGGGCGGCTGAAGGGGTTGCCCCGCAAAGGAACAACCCGCAACTGCAGCAACTTCCCTGGGAGCCCAAACTGACTCGCTGGCGGGAATTATTACACCAGAACCGGATCATCAGTGAGGCGGCGGAGAATCTTGATCCTTCCGAAAAAGCCGTCCTTGAGGGGCAGGAGATCCAGTCGATCCTCCTTGTTCCCATTTTTGTGGAGCAATCCATGACGGGATTCCTGGGTTTCGACAACTGCAGCGAAGTCCGCCAATGGAACGAAACCGAGGTCTCCATTCTTCGCGCGGCCGCGAAAGGACTTGGCATCGCGGTGCAACGCGAACGCGCCGAGGCTTCCCTCCTCACCGCCAAGGAACGGGCCGAGATGCTGAACGAGAAACTGACCGCCGAGATTGGGCGGGCCAACGAGCTGGCCCGGCAGGCCGAACAGGCCAATGAAACCAAAAGCCGCTTCCTCGCCAACATGAGCCATGAAATCCGCACGCCGATGAACGGAGTCCTCGGCATGTGCAGCGTTCTCCAGGGAACGGAACTGGATCATGAACAGGCGGAATATCTCGGCGTCATCCACAAGAGTGCGCAGGGACTTCTCGGTATCATCGAGGACATCCTCGACTTTTCCAAGATCGAGGCCGGAAAGCTGGAGCTGGATGCGGTGGAAACAAACCTGCCCGCCCTCATCGAGGATGCCCTTGACCTCTTCGCTCTCAGCAGCGCGGAAAAGGGACTGGATCTTCATCACTTTCTCGATCCCGCCCTGCCGGAAACCGTTGAAACGGACCCGACCCGCCTGCGCCAGGTTCTCGTCAACCTGATCGGCAATGCGGTGAAGTTCACCGAGCGGGGTTATGTCTTTCTCGATGCGGTCTACGCGGAAGACGATGCGGGAGGACCAGAACTTCACCTGCGTTTCGAGGATACCGGTTCCGGGATCGATCCGGAGGCGCGCAAAAACCTCTTTGAGGCCTTTAACCAGCTCGATACCTCCACCTCCCGGAAATTCGGCGGAACCGGTCTGGGCCTGACCATCAGTCGTAACCTCACCGAATTGTTCGGGGGTGAATTGAAGCTGGAGATCAGCTCCGCGAAGGGAACCGTCTTTGCTCTGCGTATGCCCCTGAAGCCGCTCAGCGGTCCATGGGTGGAGAGGGTGGATGCCGGTGTCCGATCTCTGCGTGTCATGGTGCTGGATGCAAAGGACCATTCCCGGAAATTCCTTGCCCGCCAGTTGCGTGCCCTTGGCATGCAGGTGCGTACCGCTGCCGACCTCGCCGGGGCTAGAGAAGGACTGGCGGAATGCGACCGGGTCGTTATCAACCAGCCCTCCGCTTTCCTCGAGCTCGCAGAACGGACCCTTTCCCTCGGCGAAACAAAAGGGGATTCCGCCCCGGTCGGCTTTATCCTCACGAACCCGGGCGATCCCCGCGATTGGCAATGTGAGGGGCTTCGCCACGTCTTCTACCTCATGAAACCCCTGCGCTCTCAGGTGCTTGCCCGGCACCTTTTCATCCCCGCAAGTGATCCCTTCGCCCGCGATAAGGCCCATCGCAGTACCACCGCCGCCCCGTCCCCGCTGGAGGGTCTCGAGGTCCTCGTTGTCGACGACAATCGGACCAACCTCATGGTGGCCCGGCTTCTCCTGCGCCGCATGGGCCTCAATGTCCGGACCGCCGCCAATGGGACCGCCGCCCTTGAGGAAGTCGCGGAAAGTCCTCCGCACATCATCTTCCTCGATCTGCAGATGCCCGGCATGGATGGCTTTGCCACGGCGCGGGCGCTGCTGCGGCAGAACAGCCAGCTCCATATTGTCGCCATGACCGCCGCCGCCACTTCCGCTGACCGCGAGGCCAGCGGCCGGGCCGGGATGCGCGACTTCATTGCCAAGCCTGTCAACGAAGGGGAAATTCACCGCGTCCTCTCCTGCTTCCGCGAAGGGGCGGGCGCCGCCTGATTTCTACTTCGAGATCGGCCGGTTTCGGGTTGCCTCCTCGCCCTTTTTCCCTCCACCTTCCCCTCTTTCAACGGAGAGGTGACAGAGCGGCCGATTGTGCACGATTGGAAATCGTGTGGGCCGGAAACGGTCCCGGGGGTTCGAATCCCCCCCTCTCCGCCATTTTTATGGCGTAAACCGTTGCGGGATAGTAACTTGCAGAATTAGAAGGACTTAAGCTATACCACTGGATGCAACTCAATGCAACTGCATACAACTCAATTGCCCTAACTATGCCCTAACCACGGGTTCCCGCGTTGACTGGACGTTGACTGGATCTTGAACGGGGACAGGTCGCCCCGGATTGCCCTGAATAAGCGGTTCCCGAATCGATGGAAAAGCGACGGCTGCCGGCTGGTCGGGCGATGGGTGTTCAAGTGCGAAAAATTAGACCGCCATGACTGGTCGGGGCGGTGGGATCGGGGAGTATCTAATTTTCCGGCGGCGCACGATTACCCTATGATCGCCCCCTCAGTCTGGTAGATTACAATGGCCATGAGAATACAGGCTGATCACCAACCCTACCGCAAGAAGCCCTACGTCGCCCGATGGTATGAAGGCACGCGCCAGCGAAATAAGTTCTTCGCCTCGGAGGCGGCCAGGGATGAGTTCATTCACCAACTGAAAGAAACCGCCCAGCGTCAGGATTCTGTC
>JAAAOD010000173.1 GCA_009908535.1 Verrucomicrobiota bacterium | reverse complement strand
AGTTCCCGCAGGCGCTTGGCGAGAAGGTCGTACTTGAATTCGCGGGTAGTGAGGAAGATCTCCGGGTCGGGGAGCCAGCTGATCTTGGTGCCGGTTTTTTTCGTCTTCCCGACGATATTCATCTTCAGCGTGGTCTTGCCGCGCGCAAATCCCATGTGATGGACCTGTCCTTCGCGGCTGACTTCAACCTCGAACCATTCCGAGACGGCGTTGACGCACTTGGCGCCCACCCCGTGGAGGCCACCGGAGACCTGGTAGGCGCCCTTTCCGAATTTGCCCCCCGCGTGCAGGTTGGTCATGACCAGTTCGAGGGCGGGCATCTTGTGTTTGGGGTGGATGTCGACCGGAATGCCCCGCCCGTCGTCCTCCACGGAGATGGATCCCTCGTTGTGAAGGGTCACCTTGATGACGGAACAGTGGCCGGCGAGGGCCTCGTCGATGGAGTTGTCAACGATCTCGAACACGCAGTGATGCAGCCCCCGTTCGTTGGTGTCACCAATGTACATGTCGGGCCGCTTGCGGACACCGTCCAGCCCTTCCAGTTTTTCGATTTTTGAAGCGTCGTAGGTTTCCGGCGAATGCGTTTCGTTAGCCATTCTTGATCAGTTATTTGGAAATAATAAGGCCCGGTTCTGAACGAGGACCGGAACCGGGCCGGTGAAAACGAAAATCAGACCAGAGAAAGCGGGGGTTCGGCAAGCGAAAATATTGCCGCCGAACCCCTTTGCACACCGCGATCCGGGCGGTGGCGGCTACAGTTCCAGAAAGTTCCGCAGAAGCCGCCGCCCGTGCTCCGTGGCGAGGGATTCGGGATGGAACTGCACGCCGTAAATCGGCTGCTCGCGATGGCGCAGCCCCATGATTTCGCCCTCTGCCGTTTCGGCGGTGATTTCGAGGCATTCCGGGAAGCTTTCGCGCTCGACGAGGAGGGAATGGTAACGGGTCGCCTCGAAGGGGGACGGCAGGCCGGCGAAGACATCCCCGCCTTTGTGCAGGATGGGCGAGGTCTTTCCGTGCATGAGGCGACCCGCGCGGATGACCCGGCCGCCGAAATACTGGCCGACGCACTGGTGGCCGAGACAGACGCCGAAGAGGGGGATTCCGCTGTCGGCAAAGGCGGCGAGGAGGTCGAGGCTGACGCCGGCCTCGTTGGGGCTGCACGGTCCCGGGGAGAGAAGGACCCGTTCCGGTTGCAGCGCGAGGGCGGCCTCCGGGGTGATTTCGTCGTTCCGGTACACCTGCTGCTCCACGTCCATTTCCCCGAGGTACTGGACGAGATTGTAGGTGAAGGAATCGAAGTTATCGATGACGAGGAGCATGACGGATGGGAACGGGCGTAGGCTTCACGGAAAATAGTCCTTGGGCAAATCCCTTGTTGAAAAAAAGCCCGGACGGAGTGACCGGCCGGGCTTTATGAAAAAGGGTAGGGACCGCTTACTCGCCGTCGCCTTCGGAGGATTTCTTTCCGCCCTCGCCCTCGCCGCCCTCATCGCGGTCACGGCGACGCGGCGCGCGGCGGCGGCGGGGCGGACGGCCCCGGTCTCCGCGATCCCCGCGGTCGCCCCGGTCTCCGCGTTCGCGACGGTCGCGGCGGTCCCCGCGGCGGCCGCTGCCGTCGGCGGGCTCGGACTTGGCTTTTTCGCGGACGGTCTCCACTTTTTCGCTGATCTCGTCGCCTTCGCCGTCGCGGTCGGCGAGAGCGGCGGTCCGGCTGAGGCGGACGCGGCCCTTGTCGTCGATGCCGATGCATTTGACCCACAGGGTGTCGCCCATGCTGCAAACGTCCTCGACCCGGTTGATACGGAAGTCGGCCAGCTCGGAGACGTGCACGAGGCCTTCCTTGCCGGGGATGCACTCCACGAAGACCCCGAATTCCTTCACGCCGCGGACCGTGCCGTGGTAGAGCTTGCCTTCCTCAATTTCGGCGGTGAGGAGTTCGATTTCTTCGACGGCGCGGTCCATGGAGGGCCCACTGGTGGCGTAGATGTCGATACGTCCGGAATTGTCTTCGTTGATGTCCACTTCGGCTCCGGAAACCTCGCAAATGCGGCGGATGGTCTTGCCGCCCGGGCCGATGATCGCGCCGATTTTGTCGGGATCGATCTGGATGGTCCGGATGCGCGGCGCGTAGGGACTGAGCTCGGTGCGCGGCTTGTCGATGACTTCGCTCATGATGTCGAGGATCTTCATGCGCAGCTCGTGGTTGCGCGTGATCGACTCGACGGCGATCTCATGGGGCAGGCCGGGGATTTTCAGGTCGAGCTGGAAACCGGTGATACCGTTGCGGGTGCCGCAGATCTTGAAATCCATGTCCCCGAAGTGGTCTTCCGCGCCAATGATATCAGAGAGGACGATATGCTTCTGCAGCTTGCGGTTGGCGTCAAAGCGGGTGACCAGACCGCAGGAGATGCCGGCGACCATGTCGGAGATGGGCACGCCCGCGTCCATGAGGGAGAGGCAGCCGCCGCAGACCGAGGCCATGGAGGTGGAACCATTGGATTCCATGATCTCGGAGACGAGCCGGACGGTGTAGGGGAATTCATCCTCGGCCGGAAGCACCGGCAGGAGAGAGCGCTCGGCGAGGAAGCCGTGCCCGATTTCGCGGCGGCCGGGACCCATGATGCGGCCGGTCTCGCCGACGGAATAGTTCGGGAAATTGTAGTGGAGGAGAAAGCTCTTTTCGCGGGGGCCTCCGGTAAGGCCGTCCATGCTCTGGTTGTCGCTGCGCGAACCCAGGGTCGTGAAGACAAGGCCCTGGGTTTCGCCGCGCTGGAACAGGGCGGAACCGTGCACGCGGGGCAGAAGACCGACCTGGCATTCGATGTCGCGCAGGTCTTCCGGGGCCCGTCCGTCGGCGCGCTTGCCGGCGTCGAGGATGTTCTCGCGGTAGATTTCCTCCTGCAGCTCCTCAAAGGCGAGCATGAGCTGGTTGGCGTCGAAGTTTTCCTCGCCGTCGCGCTCGATCATCTTTGCTTCCACTTCCTCCTTGAGAACATCGACGGCGGCGCCGCGCTCGGTCTTGGAAGGAAGGAAAACGGCGTCCGCGAGGCGCTCGCCGACGATCTCCCGGGTGAAGGCGAGGTTTTCCGGTGTGACGGTGAAGAGGTCGAAGGTCCGCTTCTCTTTTCCGGCGAGGCGGGCGAGTTCCTTCTGCGCCTCGATGATCGGCTGGATGGCCTTCTGCGCGAATTCAAGCGCCGCGACAAAGGTGTCTTCCGGAACTTCTTCCGCCGAACCCTCGATCATGAGCATTTCCGTTTCGGTGCCGACGTAGATGAGGTCGAGTTCTGATTCGTACTGTTCCTCGTGGGTCGGATTGATGACGAATTCATCATCGACGAGGCCGAGGCGGACGCAGCCGATGGGGCCGTTCCAGGGAATATCCGAGCACATCAGCGCAGCGGAGGCCCCGTTGACAAGGAGAACGTCCGGCTCGTTGATGAGGTCGGCAGTGAGGAGAAGGCCCTGCACCTGGACCTCGTTGAAAAAGCCCTTCGGAAAGAGCGGGCGCAGGGGCCGGTCGGTGAGGCGGCAGGTCAGGATTTCCTTCTCCGAGGGCCGGCCTTCGCGTTTGAAAAAACCGCCCGGAATGCGTCCGGCGGCGGAGAACTTTTCACGATAATCTACGGTCAGGGGAAAGAAGTCCTGCCCCTCGCGAAGTTTCGTGGCCGCGGTGGCGGCGACGAGAACATTGGTCTCACCTTTTGTGATGGTGACAGACCCGTTTGCTTGCTTGGCGAGGCTACCGGTCTGAATGGTCAGGCCGTAGTCCTCGACGTGGACAACATGTTTTTGCTCTAGCATGGGGAATGGGGCGCCCCGGCAAACCGGCTTTAGGAAGTTCGCCTGCCTGGCGGTGCCGGGCAGGCGGACTTCCTACAGCGTGCGGGTCGGTCGGAGACGCGCTTGATTTTGTGGTGGGCCGGAAAGCCGGCGAAGCGGCACCGCCGTTTTAGCGGCGCAGCTTCAGGCGTTCCAGCAGTTGCTTGTATTTCTCCAGATCGTGTCGTTTGACATAATCAAGGAGCTTGCGCCGACGGCTGGTCATGGCGATCAGGCCGCGACGGCTGTGATAGTCCTTGCGATGGGTACGCAAGTGCTGGGTGAGGTGGGCGACGCGCTTGGTGAGCAGGGCAATCTGCACCTCGGCGGAACCCGTATCGGACTCGTGTGTCCGGTACTCGTTGATTACCTTTGATTTATCGATGTTTGTGGAGGCCATTCGTAGATCACGATTTCACAGCGCAGGGACGAACCGGGGGGGTCGTCGAAGGGCTCGCCGGAGCCAGCCCAACCGTCTCTGTCCCGCCGTGGGCGGGACCGCCGCGGAGGCAGGGCGGATGGGCCCGGCCTCTTGACGCAAGGGTCGGAACACAGGGAAGCGTTCCCGGGAAGGCAAGGCAAAAACAGGGGCTTCCCGGAGAAAGCCTCAGCTGTGGAGGCCTTTCGCGGCCTCGAGGCGCTCCGCGAGGCGGTCCCAGTTCACCACCGACCAGAAATTCTCCACGTACTCGGCCCGGCGGTTTTGGTACTTGAGGTAGTAAGCGTGCTCCCAGACATCGAGGGTGAGGAGGGGAAGGATGCCCCACTGGGTGCGGTTCTGGTGCTTTTCGGCCTGCAGGACGAGAAGACGGTCACCCACTGGCTGGTAGCCGAGGATGCCCCATCCGCTGCCCTCCACGGTGCGGGAAGCGGCGCTGAAGTGGGCCTTGAAGGCGGCGAAGGAACCGAAATCCTTTTCGAGTGCTTTGCGGAGGCTTTGCGAGGGGCTGGTGGACCCGGCGGGGGCGAGCCCGTCGAAGAAGACGAGGTGAAGCATATAACCGGCGCCGTGAAAGGCGAGTTTACCCTCCCAGTGCTGCACAAGGCCGAAGTCCCCGCTGTCCCGCGCGGCGGCGAGCTTCCCGAGGGCGTTGTTGAGGCCGCTGGTGTAGCCCTGGAAGTGCAGGTCGTGGTGAAGACGGGTGGTCTGCTCGTCGATGGCGGGTTCGAGGGCGTCGTAGGCGTAGGGCAGCTCGGGCAGCTTGTAGTGGCCCTTGCCGTCGAGGGGGGCCGCAAAGAGATCGAATCCCTTTTTCTTGTCGCCGTGGCTCATGGCACTGGCGGAGGCGGGGGCGAGGCCGGCGGCGCCGAGGGCGGCCAGGCCGAGGGCGCTTTTGCCGAGAAAGTCGCGGCGCGGGTTACGGGCTTCGGGATCGGGACGGGTTTCCTGGGTCATGGTTCGGTAGAGTTGACGGTGGACAGCGAGGGAGGCCCGGGCTTACAGCGGGCATCCGGTTGCAAGAAAGGTCGTTGGCAGGTTGAAGCGGTCGGCGACTTCACCGGCGAGGGCCCGTACGCCGTAGGTTTCGGTGGCGTAGTGGCCGCAGCAATACAGGTTGAGTTCGTTTTCCTGCGCGTAGGTGAAGTGTTCCTGCCGGAGTTCGCCGGTGACGAGAGTGTCGGTGCCGGCCTGCTTCAGGTAGGGCAGGGCGCTGCGCCCGGAGCCGGTCAGGATGGCGATTCTGCGGGGTTCCGCGGAGCCGAATTCCATCGCGGTGACGCCGGAGGGAAACTCTGCTTGCAGGTGTTGAAGGAGGTGATCGCGGCTTTGCGGGGCCTTGGCGAGAAGAGCGACCGGAGTATCGCCGACGGGCAGAAAAAAGCCCTCCACTTCCAGTTGCAGGGCCCCGGCGAGAAGGCGGTTGTTGCCGATTTCCTTGTGCGCGTCGAGGGGCAGATGCGAACTGTAGACGGCGAGGTTGCCGTCCAGGGCCGTTTTCAGTTTTCGGTAAAGGGGACCTGCGTAGGCCTCGGGGCGTGTCCAGAGCATGCCGTGGTGGACGATGAGAAAATCCACGCCGGCCTCGATGGCTCTGCGAAAGGCGGCCTCCCCGGCATCGACAGCGGCCGCCACCGAAGTGACGGTCCCGTTGTTTTCGAGCTGCAGGCCGTTGTACGAACCCGGGAAGTCCTCGATTTCCCGGCGGCGGGTGCGCTCGTCACAGAAAGCGACGATTTCCTGGAGAACAGCCATGTTAGATAAGCTACAGGGCCGGGGAATTTCTTCAAGGCCGGGCGGTCATTCACCACTGAAAAGGGTAGAGCGCCGGCAGGCGGAGGATCCGCGTCAGTTCATCAAGAGCGGTACGGCTTTCGGCAAGGAGTTGCGGATCACGGAGATCATCCTGCCCGAGGCGGTCCCGGTAATGACGGCAGATCCATGCCGTAAGCTCCGCGTAGAGGGTCTCGTCGAGGAGGAGCCGTCCTTTCATTTGATGGAGTTCGGTTTCATCAAGGACGACGCGTTGGCGGAGGCAGGCCGGCCCGCCGCCGTTGCGCATGCTCTGGCGTAAATCCGCGAATTGTACCTCCCGCAACGGATTCCCGGGCTGGCTGATCAGTTCGTCGAGCCAGGGAGCGACGAACTCGCTTTCCCTGCACTCGGCCGGCGCGAGCAGGAGCATGCCGTCCTCTTCATCGCCAAAAAGCTGGCTGTTGAACAAGTAGGTCCGGACCGCTTCCTCGAGCGGAATTTCACGACGCGCGACGAGTTGCAGGTGAAGGTGCTTCCCGGTCAGGTTCTGGAAGCGTGTGTTCAGTCGGGCAAGGGCGTCCTTGCCTTCCACGTAAGCGTCCTCGTGGACGAGAAGGAAGTTCCGGTTGCCGACGGAGATGACGTCGTTGTGGAAGACGCCCGAGTCGATGGCATGCGGACTTTGCTGGGCGAAGGAAAACTGGTGATGGGGAATCTGGTGGTTGCGGGCGAGGGCCTGGACACTTTCCAGCGTCTGGCGGGCGGGAAAGCGGGTTGGCCTGGGCCCGTTTTCCTGAAAGACGCTACGACCGTACACGAAGAGGTGGAGGCCGGGACCGTTGAGGTCGCTGCAGAGGCGGGTGTGGTTGGCGGCGCCCTCATCCGACATGGCATCGCCTCCCCGCAGGGGTTCGTGGATGAAGAAAACCTCGGTGTCGGGAAAAATGGATTTCAGCAGCGTTTCCGTGAAGGGGCCCTCCAGCCAGCGATGCAGCTTGCTTTGCAGGTTCGCGGGCGTGAAGTGGGCCCGGCCGTCGCGGGTATCGCAGGACGGGGTCATGGTGAAGGCGTTGGCCACCCACATGGCGGAGGCCGAAGAGGCGGCGTGGAGCAGGTCCGGGCTCAGGCGGGCCGCCTTGGCGATGACCTCCTCGTCTGAGGAACCGGGAATGCCGTAGGCTCGCAGAGCCCAGACAGCGGGACGGTCGTGGGGTGGAAAGACCGCCTGCGGAAAGCCCTGTTCCGCCACCGTCCAGGCCTTGGCAAGGCTCTGCAGGGCGGCTTCGCGGGGATTGGCCAGGCTCGAGCGGTTGGCGGTGGAGGCAATGTTCCCGTGCGCAAGGCCGGCATAATTGTGGGTGGGGCCGACGATCCCGTCGAAATTGACTTCGCTGTAGCCCATGGTCGGCCACTCTGGTACCATAAGCGGCCTTAGGAAAGCGCAAAGAGCGCGGGGTTCCCCGTCCCTTGCGGGGATTTGGCGTTGACCCTCCCGGGGCCCGGCACAAACAAGACATCCTTATGGAAACGGCCGAAGCACTGATGATCTACGATACCACGCTGCGGGACGGCACCCAGGGCGAGGGCATCTCCATTTCGGCCGAAGACAAGGGGCTCCTTGCCCGCAAACTTGACGACTTCGGGGTCGATTACATCGAGGGCGGCTGGCCGGGATCAAATCCGCGCGACATGGCTTTTTTCGAGCAGGCAAAGGAGCTGGAGCTCCGCCACGCCCGCATCGCCGCCTTCGGTTCGACGCGGCGGGCCAGGCTCAAGGCCGAGGACGACCCGCAACTGGCTACCCTGCTGGAGGCGGATACCCCCGTGGTGACCCTTTTCGGCAAGAGCTGGCTTTTGCACGTGACGGAGGTCCTGCGCACCGATCCCGAGGAAAACCTGAGCATGATCGAGGATTCGGTCCGCTTTCTCAGGGAGGCGGATCGCGAGGTCATCTACGACGCGGAACATTTTTTCGACGGCTTTGAGGCCGACGAAGCCTATGCCCTGCGGACGCTCGCGGCGGCCCGCGACGGGGGAGCCCAGTGGCTGGTCCTCTGTGACACGAACGGGGGCATGCAGCCGGAACGGTTCCGGGAGATTGTGGGGAAAGTGGTCGCGGCCTTTCCGCAGAGCCGCATTGGCGTCCATTGCCACAATGATGCCGGACTCGGCGTGGCCCTGAGCCAGATCGGGGTCGAGGCCGGCGCCCGCATGGTCCAGGGAACGATAAACGGCTACGGAGAACGGGTCGGCAATGCCAACCTGACCACGCTCATGCCGAACCTGCACTTCAAGCTCGGCTACGATTTCAAGGCGGCGGCCAACCTTTCCCGCCTTGTCGAGCTCGCCCACACCACCGACAAGTTCGCCAACCTGCTTCCCAACCCGAAGGCCCCCTATGTTGGGCGCAGCGCCTTCGCGCACAAGGGAGGGGTGCACGCCAATGCCGCGCAGAAAGTCGCGCGCAGTTACGAGCACATCGAGCCGGAGAAGGTAGGCAACCGGCAGCGGATCCTCCTTTCCGACATGGCCGGAGCGAGCAGTGTCGCCATGAAGGCGGAGGACGCGGGAATCGAGGTGGATCCGAAATCCCCCGAAATGAGGGCCTTTCTCAAGAAGCTGAAGGAGCGGGAGGCGCGCGGCTACGAGTATGAAAATGCCGATGCGAGTTTCAAGGTCCTCCTCAGCCAGCACTTTCACGGGCTTCGGGACAACTTCAAGCTGGTCAGTTACCGGACGATTTCCGAGGTCGTGCGCGATAAGCAAGAAAACATCTCCGAGGCGGTGGTGAAAATCCGCGTCACCGGGGATGAGGAAATCAAGCTCAGTGTGGCGGAATCGGCCGGCCCGGTCGGTGCCCTCGACCACGCCATGCGCATCGCGTTCGGAGCGCATTTCCCCGAGCTGCGCGAGGTACAGCTGATCGACTACAAGGTACGAATCCTGCAGACGGGCCTGGGAACCGATTCGATCGTACAGGTCTTGATGCTGTCCGGAGACGAGGAGCAGTCGTGGTGGACCTGTGGCGCGGACCAGAATATTATTGAGGCGAGCTGGCAGGCCCTGCGGGACTCGTTTCGGTACAAGCTGCTCACCGGGTAGCCGGGACCGTCCGTCACGATGGCGTAACGGGAGTCACACAAAAATCACCGGATCGGTTGGGTCGGCGCCTTTCCGCGCTGGAACTTTCGCTGCAAATGTGCGTGAATGGTGGTTAACGGCTTGATATCCATTCTTTTCCGCTCAATGAGACCCATTGTCGATTTTCGCCAGCTTCCCGTTCCCGCTCCTTGGCGTCCGCTCCTCGGAGGCCTGCAACGGGTGCTGAATCCGTTCTTGCATTTGGAGGAACTGAACCGCGTCCACGGGGAGTTCCTGCGGCAGCGCCGGAACTCCGGCAGCAATTTTTTCGATACGGGCCTGGCCACCCTCGGCGTTCGCTACCGGTTCGTCGGGGAGGATCTGGAACGCATTCCCGAAAAGGGTCCGGTCCTGCTCCTGGCCAACCATCCTTTCGGCGGAGTGGACGGCCTGATTCTCGGCTCCCTGCTGCGTCGGCGCCGTCCGGACAGCCGCCTGCTGGTCAATTTCCTCCTCGGGCGCATCGAGGGCATGGAAGAAGAGAGCTTTTTCGTCGATCCTTTCGGCGGGGAGACAGCGCCGCAGCGCAACCTGCGCGGCCTGCGGCAGAGCCTGCGCTGGCTGAGGGAGGGGCACGCCCTCGCGACCTTTCCCTCCGGCACGGTTTCCCACCTGCAGCCGCGCAAGCGTGCCGTCACCGATCCAGTCTGGGCGGCGAATCTCGCCCAGCTCATCCGCCGCAGCGGGGCGACGGTGGTGCCGCTGTATTTTCCGGGTCGCAACAGCCACCTTTTCCAGATCGCCGGGCTTCTCCATGAGCGGATGCGCACCGCGCTGCTTCCGCGCGAGCTGCTGCGCCTACGCGGACAGGAGCTGGAAGTGCGCGTGGGCAGCCCCATTTCCGCGAAACGATTGCAGCGGTTCGAGGATGACCGTGAGCTGATGGGGTTTCTCCGCCTGCGTACCTACGTGCTCCGCAATCGGGAGCAACCGGTCGCGGTAAAGGGAGTCCCCGCCCTGCGAACGAAGCGGAGCGGCCGGCCGGTCGCCCCCGCGCAGGACCCCGCAGCCCTCGCCAGCGAATTGGCGCAACTTCCTCCGGAGAACCTCCTCCTTCAACAGTCGCCGTTCACCGTCTACGTGGCCCGGGCGGGGCAGGTTCCCCGCTGCCTCCTCGAGATCGGGCGCCTGCGGGAAATCACCTTCCGCGCCGTCGGGGAAGGGACCGGGGAAAGCCAGGACCTCGACCGCTTTGACCGCAGTTATCATCACCTGCTGCTTTGGCACCACGAGGAGCGCCGGATTGTTGGTGCCTACCGCCTCGGACTGACGGACGAGATCCTCCCCGAAGAGGGCAAAAGCGGCCTCTACAGCACGACCCTTTTCCGCTTCAAAGCCGGTGTCCTGAGGTCGTTGAGTCCGGCGATTGAGCTCGGGCGATCTTTTGTCGTCGCGGATTACCAGCGCCGGCCGGCCTCGCTCAGCCTGCTCTGGCAGGGGATCGGGCACTTTATTGCGCGCCATCCGCGCTATTGTACGCTCTTCGGACCGGTCAGCATCAGCCGCGAATACCAGAGCCTTTCCAAAAACATGATGGTCACTTATCTGAAGGAGCACAGCCTCGACCGGAAGCTGGCCCCCATGGTGCGGGCGAAGAACCCGCCCCGTTCCCGCTTTTTCGGTTCCCTCGACCGGGGGTCCTTTCAAAGTTCCGTCCGCGACATCGAGGATGTCTCCGCCCTCATCGGGGAGATCGAACACGGGGTCAAGGGCGTGCCGGTCCTCCTCCGCCAGTACTTGAAGCTCAACGCGACCGTGCTCAGCTTCAATGTCGATCCGGACTTCAACGACTGCCTCGACGGGCTCGTTCTCGTCGACCTGCGCCGTACCCTTGTCCGGACCCTCGAGAAGTACATGGGCCGCGACGGGGCCCGGCGCTTCCTCGCTTTTCATCGCGATCAGGAGGCGCGGCGCGAGGCCGCTCTGGTGCGGGAATTCAAGCAGTAGATAGCTACAAAAGCCCCGCCTCGGCAAACGAATAAAAGCCGCTGCCGCGCGGATCATGCTCCGGCATGCCGAGAATGACATGGTCGAGGAGGTCGAGCTGGAGGACCCGCGCCGCGTCCCGCAGCTGCCGCGTCGCACGGATGTCGGCCTGGCTCGGCGCCGGATCCCCGCTGGGATGATTGTGCGCGCAGATCAGGGCGGAGGCGCTGTTGCGGATCGCTTCCCGGAAGACCTCCCGCGGATGCACAAGGCTCGCCGTCGCCGTGCCGGAGGTCACGGGCTGGCAGCGCAGAAGCCGGTTTTTCCGGTTCAGGGAGAGCACCCAGAACTTCTCCACCGCCTCGCCGTTCACAAGCGGGTTCAGCCACGCGAAGACCCGCTCCGGATTGTCCATCAGCGGAGCCGCTTCCCCCGAGGATAGAATCCTCCGCGCCATCTCGATGATGGCCTCCAGCTGCAGGGCTTTTACCGGTCCGATCCCAGGGTAGTCGCAGAGTTCGCCATGGTTCGCCGCCAGCAGTCCGCGCAGGGAGCCCATGCCCATGAGAAGCGACTGCGCCACGGTCACCACGTCGTGGCCCCGCGTGCCGCTGCGGAGGATGACCGCCAGCAGCTCCGCGTCCGAAAGCGCCTGCGCGCCTTTGCTTTGCAGGCGCTCCTGCGGGCGCTCGCCCAGGGGAATGGCATCCAATATCGTCATTGCGGATAATTTAAAAAGCGTTATGTTCGACGGTCGCGCGTCAACCGGTAATTTTCATTGCTTTGGGGTGGGGCCTTGGAACAGGATTAGCCAATCTTATGGCATCGCCCCCGTTGCAGTCTGAACCCGGACCCGCCGGGGCCCCCTTCCACATCATGGTGAAGCCGATCGGGCCGAAGTGTAACCTCGATTGCCAGTACTGTTTCTACCTCGAGAAGGAGGTCCTCTGGGGCGATGGCGAAAAGTGGAAGATGGACGACGCCACCCTCGAGGCCTATGTACGGCGCTACATCGAGGCGCAGCCGGCCGATCCCGTCACCTTCGCATGGCAGGGGGGCGAGCCGACACTGTGTGGGCGGGAGTTTTTTGAGAAGGTCGTGTATTGGCAGAGGCAATACGGCAAGGGTCGCCAGATCGACAACGCCTTCCAGACCAACGGCACCCTCATCGACGACGACTGGGCGGCCTTTTTCAAGCGGGAAAATTTCCTCATTGGCCTGAGCGTGGACGGGCCGGCGGAACTGCACGACGCCTACCGCGTCAAACGCAACGGCCAGGGCAGCCATGCCGAGGTCATGCGCGGGCTGGATTTCCTCAAGAAGCACAAGGTCGAGTTCAACACCCTCACCTGCGTCAACCGGGCCAATATGGAACGCGGGGCGGAAGTGTATCAGTTTCTCAAGGACATCGGCTCCCGGTACATGCAGTTCATCCCCATCATCGAGCGGCTTCCGGACGCCGAGGCGGAGCGGCTGGGGCTCAGTCATTCCACGCCGCCGAAGTTCACCGAGGAGGACGAGAACCTCGAGGCCCCGGTGACCGACTGGAGCGTGCAGCCGAAAGGTTACGGACGCTTCATGTGGAATATTTTCAAGCGCTGGGTGCAGAAGGACGTGGGCAGGATCTACGTGCAGCTCTTCGATGTCGCCCTCGGCAAGTGGGCGGATGTTCCCGGCGGGATCTGCGTCTTCAACGAAACCTGCGGGCGGGCCATGGCCCTCGAGCACGATGGCAGTATGTATTCATGTGATCACTACGTTTATCCGGATTACAAACTCGGCAACCTGCGCGAGAAATCGATTCGGGAGATGGTTGACAGCACCTTCCAGAGCGGCTTCGGGCAGGATAAGGAACGGACCCTTCCAGCCTACTGCCGCCGCTGCCCCTACAAGTTCGCCTGCAACGGCGGCTGCCCCAAGCACCGCTTCCTCCTCACCCCCGACGACGAACCCGGCCTGAACTATCTCTGTTCCGGGTACCGCTTCGTCTTCGGGAAAATGGATCCCTACCTGCAGGCCATGGCGCGGCTTTATCATGACGGCCAGCCTCCCGCCGACGTCATGCGCATGATCCGCGAAAAGCGCCTCCCCAAGCCGTCGTGAATGGGGGGGGATCCTCTGGCACCCCGCAGGTAGCCGAACTCGTGAGAGTTTGGCCCGGTGCCGGTATTTTCCAAAGTCTTACGAC
>JAAAOD010000271.1 GCA_009908535.1 Verrucomicrobiota bacterium | reverse complement strand
GGGACTGCAGTTCGACGACACCATCCACGAGTGGCACACCTGCAAGGGCTCCGGGCGCCAGAACTGCACCAATCCCTGCAGCGAATACCTCTTCCTCGACAATTCCGCCTGCAACCTTGCCAGCATCAACCTGCTGAAGTTCCGCACCCCCAACGGATTCGATTTCGAGCGCTTCGCCGACGCCTGCCGCATCTTCATCATCGCACAGGAGATCATCGTCGACCGCTCCTCCTATCCGACGGAGGGCATTACCTGGAACTCCCACTGGTTCCGCACCCTCGGCCTCGGCTACGCCAACCTCGGCGCCCTTCTCATGTCGCATGGCCTCCCGTACGACTCCGAAAAGGGCCGCTCCCTCGCCGCCCTCGTCACCTCCGTGATGACCGGGACCGCGTACCAGACCTCCGCCGAACTGGCCGGCCGCGTCGGGCCCTTCCCCGGCTACCACGACGCGCGGACCTACGACTGCGCCAACCCGCCCGCCGGGGATAACGTCGCCTCGATGCTCGAGGTCATCGACAAGCATGCCGACGCCGTGGAGCAGCTCGACGGCACCGTCGATCCCGACATGCACACCTTCGCGCAGTCCCTCTGGCGGAAGGTGCGCGGCATGGGCCGTGAACAAGGCTTCCGCAACGCGCAGGTGACTGTCCTCGCCCCCACTGGCACGATCGGCTTCCTCATGGATTGTGACACCACCGGCATTGAGCCGGCCATCGGGCTCGTCGCCTACAAGTCCCTCGCCGGAGGCGGCTTCCTGCAGCTGCCGATCAAGGGCATCCCGCAAGCCCTCGACAACCTCGGCTACCGCGCGGAAGAAAAGGAACGCATTCTCGAGCATGTGAAAAAGCATGGCACCCTCGAGACGGTGCGCCTCAACGACGGCCCCTGCCCGAGCGGCCTGCGGGAGGAGCACCTGCCCATTTTCGACACCGCTTTCCGCTCCGGCAGCGGTCGGCGCGTCCTCGGTCACGGCGCCCACATCGACATGATGGCCGCCGTCCAGCCTTTCCTTTCCGGGGGCATTTCCAAGACGGTCAACATGCCGAACGAAGCCACCATCAAGGACATCCGCGAGACCTATCTCCACGCGTGGGAAAAGGGTATCAAGGGGGTGGCGATTTACCGCGACGGCTCCAAACGGAGTGCACCTGTGCGCACGAGCAGGGAGGAGACTGAAGAGCAGGAAAAGGAAGCCGGCGTGCAGATGGTCACCGAGCCTTATCGTCGTCATCTTCCCGATACACGTTCCTCCGTCACGCACAAGTTCACCATCGCCGGGTCGAAGGGCTACCTCACCGTGGGCCAGTTCGAGGACGGCTCGCCGGGGGAGGTCTTCATCCAGATGGCAAAGGCCGGCAGCACCATCAATGGCCTCATGGACACGGTCGGCACACTCCTTTCCCTGTGCCTGCAATACGGCGTTCCCCTCGAAACGCTCGTGAAGAAGTTTTCCCATATCCGCTTCGAACCTGAAGGAATGACCCGCAACCGCGATATCCCCATGGCGAAGAGCGTCATGGACTATCTCGCGCGCTGGCTCGGAATGGAATACATCCCCGGGTACCGGGAAAAAATGTCCCCGGCCGCCCAATTCGAGGACGGTCTCGAGGACAAGGCCCCGAACTCCGTTGCCATCGAGCGCGAGGACGAAGGCGACGGGCGACAGCTATCCTCCGAACAGATGGAGCTCCTCGTGCAGTCGGAAGGCAACCTGACCTGCCCTGAATGCGGTAGCTCCAAGGTGAAAGTCACCGGGACCTGCGCCTGCTGTCTCAACTGCGGCACTTCGCTCGGCTGCAGCTGAAACGACGACCCGCGAGCCGGCGCTGCCGCAGGCAACCCCCTGCGGCGGCGCGCGGTTTGCCGTCAAGATTGCCCGGTAAAGGATTCCCGCCCGGCGCTTGCCCTTGCCGCGGATCGGCCTAGGCTTCCTCCCCATGGCCCGTCCGGTCGCCATTTATACGCACCAGGCCTGCGAGCTCCACGATACGGGAAGCGGTCATCCGGAGAGCCCGCAGCGGCTCCCCGCCATCCGCCACGCCCTCGAACAGGCACCGTTTGCGGAAAGCCTTCATTTTTATGAGGCGGTCCCGGCGGAAACGAAATGGATCGAGTGTATCCACACGCGCGAATACCGTACCTATATCGAGGAAACCTGCTTGAAGGGAAAGAGCACTGTCGACATGGGCGAGACCCTCGTCTGCCAGGATTCCTACCAGGCCGCCCTTCTTTCCGCCGGCGCGGCCCTGCAGTGTGTCGACGCCGTCTTCAAGGAGGGATACCCGGCCGCCTTCAGCCTCTCCCGTCCTCCCGGCCACCACGCCAGCGAGGAACGCGCGATGGGCTTCTGCCTTTTCAACAACATCGCCATCGCCGCCCACTACGCCGAACAGACCTACGGGCTGGAACGCCTCTGCATCCTCGACTGGGACGTCCACCACGGGAACGGGACCCAACACCTCTTCTACAATAGCCCCACCGTCCTTTTCTGCAGT
The DNA here is from genome assembly GCA_009908535.1 of Verrucomicrobiota bacterium. Taxonomy (GTDB): domain Bacteria; phylum Verrucomicrobiota; class Verrucomicrobiia; order Opitutales; family Oceanipulchritudinaceae; genus Oceanipulchritudo. The sequence goes on along the minus strand of JAAAOD010000271.1, from coordinate 10,867 downwards.
CTGCACCAGTTGCCCCTCTATCCCCATTCCGGCGAATTTCACGAGAGCGGCGCGGGCGCCGGGAAGGGACTGACCATCAACTGCCCCTTTCCCAACGGTGCCACCATCGAGCAGTACATGGAAGCCCTCGAGAACGAACTCCTCCCCGTCCTGCGCTCCTTCCGTCCCCAGCTTTTCCTCGTCTCGGCAGGATTTGACGCCCATCGCCTCGATCCCCTCGCCGATATCAAACTGGAGAGCGCGGATTACCGCCGCATGACGCGGTGGCTGCGCAAGCAGGCCGAGACCTTCGCCAACGGCCGCATCGTCTCCCTGCTTGAGGGCGGTTACCACCTCGACGCCATTGCCGAGAGCGCCACCGCCCACCTTGCCGGGCTCGTCGAGGATGAACCGGAGAACCCTTTTCTCAGGTGACGAAGAGCTTCCCGTCGTAAATCCAGCGTTCCCGCTTTCCTTCCCGGATCTTGATGCGGACCTTGCGGAACTCGATCAGCCGCTCCTCACCCATTGGCACCTGATAGGTGTCCGCGCGCCACTGCGACGGCTCGGGCAGGGATTGCGCGGCTTCGCGGATCATCCGCATGGAAGGAATGAAACGGTTCTTCTTTTCGGTCATGAGAATCGGCTAGGTAGGATAGCGACCCGCCGAGGGCAAGTCCCGGTCATTAAAAAACCCTTCCGGCATGGTCGAACACCCGCGCACCCGGTGGCAGGGCCTTGCGGATATCGCCGGTACGCTGGCCGGTCTCGTAGTCGAGGAGCTGGCCTCCGTTGGCACCGAGATCCCGGTAGAATTCGACATGGCCGTCGAGGAAACCGACGTAGCCGCCCTCCGCACCGTAGATTCCCGCGCGCTGCCCGGCCCCACCCTGCCAGGTTCCCTCCCCGATGAGGCCGCGCGTCCACACCACCGGGGTCGTCGAAGGGGAGGCCCCGGGCGCGATGCCGCTCGCCACCGCCACGCCCACCGGCCAGTTCGCAAATCCCTCGATCGGCCCCCAGCCCATGTCCGCTCCCCGCTCGACCAGCGCCGGCGGCACTTCCTCCGCGATCGCCGCCAGAAGGGGATCCTCCGGAAAAATGTACAGGTCGCCTTCGCGGATGCCCGTCGCCTCGGCCAGCTGGCTCATCCAGCCGCTGAGGTTGGCCGCCGTCAGAGGACGCCCCGTCACGGTGTGGTAACTCGCCACCCCGAGCGCCAGCTGCCGGACCTTCTGTCCCGTCGCCATCCGTTGCGCCTTTTCCCGGACCACGCCGACCGCTGGCAGGAGCACGCTCATCAGCAACCCCATCACGCCAAGGACCATCAACAATTCCAACAGGGTGAAGGCGTGCCGTTTTCTCTTCATGTACCCAAGCCTGCCGGAGCTTTTCAGGCGTCGGCAAGCTAGCCGCCTGCCTGTTTTCAGGTATCCCGGGCCCATTACCTTGCCAATTCTCCCCTAAAAGTTACATTTTAGTGACAAAGGGAGAACAGGAGAACAAGCCATGACATTGCATACACTGCTGATCATCACCGGTCCTTCCTGCGTTGGAAAAAGCCCCCTCCTGAAGGCCCTTGAGCGGGCGGAGCCGACGTGGACCTCGTCCCTCCGGCCCCTGGTCCTGTACAACAGCCGGGATCCGCGCCCGGGAGAAACGGAAGGAAGGGATTATTACTTCCGCAGTCGGCGGCAAATCGAGGCCATGGAGGAGGATCCGGAGAAAGTCCTCCTTGAGGTCCGGGGGGATCTGCAGGCCCTTGATCTCGGAGAACTGCGGGAAGAGCTCGCGCAGGGTCCAGTCCTTTACGAGGGAAATCCCTTCATCGGGCGCATTCTCCAGAAAGACGAGGCCATGGCAGAAATTCCGCGCCGCAGTGTATTGATTTCCCCTCTCTCGCGGGAGGAGCTGGCTGCGGTCGGAAAACAGCGGGGCGGCGGGGAGGTGGAGGCTTTCGTCACCGAAGTCATGCGCAGGAAACTGCTCCGCCGGACGGCAAAACAGAAGACCATCCTCTCCCTTCCCGACCTCGAGAACATTGAGCGTAGAGCCTCCAGCGCATGGAAGGAAATCGGCATGGCGCCGGAGTTTGACCACGTCGTCGTGAACCATGACGGCGAGGACAGCGAAAACTGGGATGCCTTCGCCGTGCCTCTCGGCGAGGCCCGGCGGACCCTTTTCGCGACCTTCCATGCCTTGCAGGGAAAGCCGCACGAAGCTCTGGAGACCTGGGATGCCCTACCGGATCCATGCAGATAGAAAACCCGGCGGGGAAATCCGCCGAATCGTCGAGGAACGGCTTGAACGGGCGCGCCGCTCCCTTGCCGCCTATCCACGCAGGGATCCCGAAGGATTGCACGAGGCCCGCAAGGACATCAAGCGCCTGCGCTCGCTGCTGCGCCTGCTCCGTTCGCCCGCATTGAAGGCACCGCGGCGGCAGGCCAATGCGGCCTTGCGCATGGCCGGAAGACGATTGAGCAGCTGCCGCGACACGGAGGTCCTCGCCGCCCTCCTCGAAGAAATCAGCGGCGAGGCCGATGCCGACCTTCGCGAGGCGGCCCGCCATGCCATGAACCAGTTGCCGCAGAGAGGCGCCCGGGAACAGGAAGTCTCCCCGGAGGACCGCGCCGCCACCGGGCGGGCCTTTGCGGACGTGGAAAAGATCGTCGCGGAAATGCCCCTGCAAACGCTGGGAAAAGAGGCCCTCCTCAAGGCATGGAAAAGGAGCGAAAAACGGCGCCGGCGCGCGCGGAGGATTTTCCGGAAGGAGCCCTCGCCCGGAAACCTCCATGAACTGCGGAAGCGGCAGAAGGATTGCCTCTACCAGCGCAAACTCCTGCGGGATCTCCTTCCGCGGAAAAAGCGTTCCCGGGGAAAAATCCGCCGCCGCGAAAAAGCCCTTGGGAAGGCGCGCGACTATGACCTGCTGGAGGAGTTCCTCCAGACCGCCGAGGGGATGGATCCGGATCACCGGGGGCGGCTTTTCACCTGCATCAGCGAACGGAAGGCCGACCTCCTGTAGCCGGGTCCTTCAGGGACCATGGGCCCCGCGGCGCCGCCACCACATCGGGACAAGGCCACGCGCGGGGGCGAAGAAGGCCGTCAGAAGAAAAAGGATACCGGCCATCACCGCCATCATGCCGCTGGTGGAGGTTCCCCCCAGTCCCAGCCAGGGCGGTATCAGCAGGGCCGCTCCATGTCCGAGAACGGCGCAGGCCACCGCGTAGAGGGCGCCCACGGCAAGCAGGGAACCAAGCCGGTTGACGACGAGGACAGCACAGGCGGGCGGGACGATCAGCATGGCGATGACCAGAATGCTCCCGACGGCTTCGAAGACCGCCACCGTCGTGACGGCCACCAGCAGCATAAGGAGATAGTGCAGGAACGTGGAATGGTACCCGAGGGTCCTGGCCAGTTCCGGATCAAAAGAACTGATTTTCCACTCCTTGAACAAAGCCCCGATGACGAGAAGGTTCAGGAGGAGGCTCCCGCTGGTCGTGAGGAGAGTCCGCGGCACCTCCAGTTCAATTCCCCCCGGAGCAAAACCCAGCCGCACCTTGTCCAGGGGCGCCAGCTCGATGGCCCCGTAAAGCACACAACCCGGATCGAGGTCCACGTTGTCCGCGGCCTGGACAATCATGACGAGCCCGAGGGCGAACAGGGAGGTGAAGACAATGCCCATCGAGGCCCCGCGGTCGACGCGCCCGAGCTGGCTGATCGTTTGCGTGAAAAAGGCGGTGAGGATGCCTACGAGGACAGCGGCGAGAAACATCGTCAGGCTCGCCCGTTCTCCCGTCAGGAGATAGCCCGCCGCCAGCCCCGGCAGGACCGCGTGGCTGATGGCATCGCCCATCATGCTCATGTTGCGGAGGACGAGAAAGGTCCCCACCAGGGAACAGGCCACCGCGCTGACGGCGCCGATGACGACAATCCATGTATCGAGGGGGAACCAGCTCATACGCTCTGCTTCCGTAAGGGATGGGGACTGCGCGGCACCGGCGGGGCCCCCGATTGCAGGTATTCCGGCAGGCGGCGTTCGAGTTCGCGGGTCAGTTTCTCACCGAGCACATGCTCCACCGAATCCGCATCCCGGTCCACCTGCGAAGGCGCCACCTCCGCGAACTCGATAAGGTAGCATTCCCAGAGGCGGTGGTTGCGGGTCACCCGCTGCGCCTCCCCTTCACCGAGGGCCGTTGGCAGGATGCGGTTGTTTTCCGTCCACTCCAGCAGGCCGTCCTTTGCCGCACGACGCAGGATCCGCTGCAGTTGCGGCGGCGTCCATGAGCGCATGCGCAGAAGGTCCGCGAATCCAACGGTGTCGGCCTTCAGGGAAGGCGGAAACCCGTTCCCGTTGCCCTCAGGCCGCTCCCGCGCTTCGTAAAGAGCCCGGAGCAGGTGCTGGCGCTCGATGCGCCGCTTCAGACGGGAATGCCGCAGCACCCGCAGAAGGAGGCCCCGTTCCGTCCCGAGAATGGCACTGGCGATAAAGACGCCCGCACCGGTGAGGACAATCAAGGCCCCCGCCGGCAATCCCGGGGCAAGGGCGCTCAGGCTGGCCCCGCTCCATCCGCAGAGGCCGCCGATCAGGCCCGCGGCGATGAGCAGGCCCCGCAGCTGCCCCGTCCACATTCGCGCGGCCGCCGGCGGAATGACCAGAAAGGCGATGATGAGGATCAGCCCCACCGCCTGCAGGCCCGCCACCGTGACCACGCAGACAAGGGTGAGCAGAAGCAGGTCCAGCAGCCGGACCGGCCAGCCGCAGCTCGCCGCGAAGGCTTCATCGAAGGCAAGCAGCTGCAGCTCCTTGAAGAGCAGGACCAGCACGAGGAGGACGACGACCGCGAGACCGGCAAGAAGGAGGAAATCCGACATCAGCATGGAGGCCGTCTTTCCGTAAATGAAGGATTCAAGACCCGCCGCGCTCGCTCCCGGCAGTTCCTGGACAAGGGCCAGGAGGGCCACGCCGGCCCCGTAGAAGACACTGAGAACGATCCCGAGCGCCGTGTCCTCGCGGATCCTCGGCAGTTTCCGTATCCACAAAACCGCGACAATCCCCGCGACCCCGCTGAGAAAGGCCCCCGCCAGCAGCGGCGGCAGCGCCTTCCCCCCGGCGCCGAGGGCCACGAGCGCCCAGAAGGCGATGGCGATCCCCGGCAGGGTCGCATGGGAAAGGGCGTCTCCCATCAGGGAACGGCGCCGCAGCAGAAGAAAGCTTCCCGTCAGGCCGCTGCTGATCCCGAGCAAGGCCGTGCTCAGGACGACGAGCCGCGTGTTGTAGTCGCGCAGGAAGAGCACCTGCCAGAGGTTTTCCGGGAAAAAGGGCAGCAGAAAAAAACCCGCCAGCAGGATCACCGCGCCCGCCGGCAGCAACCTTCGCACCGGTCGCGGTTCCCGTCCGTTGCTTTCCCCGTTCCCGCTCATCTCACTGTCTGCCGGAGGGCATTGGCGGCCTCCGTCAGCAGGGTCAGCTGGCCGCCGTAGGTCTTGCGCAGATTCTCCTCCGTGAAGACCTCCTTCGTGGGACCGATTGCGACCACGCGCATGTTCAGCAGGATGACGTGGTCGAAGTAACTGGGAACGGTCGAAAGGTCGTGATGCACCACGACACAGGTTTTGCCGTCCTCCTTGAGGTTGTGCAGGAGGTCGACGATGGCCCGCTCGGTGGAGGCGTCCACGGCCGCGAAGGGTTCGTCCATCAGGTAAACAAAGGCGTCCTGGGCAAGGGCACGGGCGAGGAAGGTCCTTTGCTGCTGCCCGCCCGAGAGCTGGCTGATCTGGCGCTTCGCGAAATCCTCCAGCTTCACCTGCCGCAGGGCCTCGCGGGCGCGCTCACGGCTGTCGCGACTGACCGGCCGCAGCCAGCCAAGGCGTCCGTAGGTTCCCATCGTGACGACTTCCTCCACCGTGACCGGAAAATCCCAGTCCACGCTTTCCCGTTGCGGAACATAACTGACCAGGTGCCGGTTTTTCCTGTACGGTTCACCATAGACGCGCACCAGGCCGCTCGTAACCGGAATCAGATCAAGGCAGGCCTTCAGCAGGGTGCTTTTTCCCGCCCCGTTGGGCCCGACCACGGCCACCAGCTTGCCTTCGGGAATGGCCAGTTCCACGTCCCAGATCACCGGCTTGCGGTGATAGGCTACCGTCAGATCGTGCACCGACAACGGCGGTGCCGGACGGTCCTTGTGCGGTCGCGCTTGTCCCGGGGCTCCGTGCCCGGGCAGCCGCTTCCCGCTCTCATCCCGCCACGCTTCCTCCATCAGTTCTCCTTCCCGTGTTGGCCTTGAAATCCGCCCGCCGGCGGCGAGCCGCCGAGAGCCCGGCTGATCGTCGTCAGATTGTGGTCGAGCATCCCGATGTAGGTTCCGGTGTAACTGCCTTCCGGCCCCATCGCATCCGAATAAAGCGTGCCCCCGATCCGGAGGTCGTGCCCGCGCGCCCGCGCCCCCTCGACAAGGGCCCGCACATTCTTGTCCGATACCGAATCCTCCACGAAAATCGCCGGGATGCCGCGCCTCACGATGGAGTCGAGAAGCCGCTCGACGTCCCGGACCCCCGCTTCCGATTCCGTACTCAATCCCTGGATACCCCGCACTTCCACTCCGTACGCTTCTCCGAAATAACTGAAGGCGTCGTGCGCCGTGATCAGCACCCGGCGGCCCGCCGGGATCGACCCTGTGACCTCCTCTCCGTAGGCATGCAACGAGGTCAGTCGCCGGCGATATTCCGCCGCGCGCTCCGCGTACCCCGCCGCATTCTCCTCGTCCACCTCGGCCAGAAATTCCGCCACCGCCGCCACCGCGTGCGACCAGAGGGAAACATCCATCCACACGTGCGGGTCATCGCCGGGCAGAGGCGCCTCGCCCGCCTCCTCAAGCGCCGCTTCCGCTACCGCCAGGACCGGCGTGTCCCGGCGCTCCATGCGCGCGAAAATCTCCACCATGCGCCCCTCCAGGTGCAGTCCGTTGTACAGAATCACGTCCGCCTGCGACAGGGCCACCACGTCGCCGCGCGTCGGTTTGTACAGGTGCGGATCCACCCCGCTGCCCATCAGGCCCGTCACCTCCGCTTCCGGTCCCGCCACCTCCTCCGCAATGGCCCGCACCATCCCCACCGTCGTCACGATCCGCAATTGGCCCCAAGCCGGGCTCCCCGCCAGCAGCAGCGCCCCCGCCATCCAGATCCATCGCCTCCACGCTTGAGGAGGCTTTTTCGCTTCGCCGTTGACAGAATTTCTGGCTGTGTTCTCCTTCATTTTGAATTTTCAAAGTAAGGGGAAGGCATGCCGTCCGCAACTGTCGAGAATTATTTGAAGCACATTTACGATCTTGCGGAAGGCCAACCCGAACAACCGGTCCCGATGGGGAAGGTCGCCCACTGCCTGCAGGTGGTCCCCGGAACCGCCACTACCATGGTGAAATCCCTGCAACGGGAAAAATGGCTCGATTACCAGCCGCGGGTGGGGGTCTGGCTGACAAAAAACGGCCGACAGGAGGCCCTCCGCGTTCTGCGCAAACACCGCATCCTCGAGATGTTCCTCGCCGAGGTCCTCGGCCTCGACTGGACGGAGGTGCACGAGGAGGCGGAGCTTCTCGAGCACGCCCTTTCGGAGAAGCTGGTCAACCGAATGGATGCCTTCCTCGGCTATCCTTCCGTCGATCCCCACGGCGATCCCATTCCCACCGAGGAAGGGAAGGTCCGCGAGCCCCGCAGCATCCTTCTCAGCGAAACCGATGCCGGGCAGAATTACCGCATCGTGCGCATCCTCAGACAGGAAAGCGATTTCCTGCAGTTCCTGCATCAGCATGGACTGGTCCCGGAAGGCGTCCTCAAGGTACGCCAGCGCATCCCCAGTGCCGATGTCATGGAGATTGACGTCGAAAGCGGCGGCCCCGTTGCCCTGGGCCTGCAGGCCGCCGGCGAGATCCGCGTGAAGAAATTGTAGTCCGTCGGAAGCGCACCGCGCTTCCGACTCCCATCGCAGATACCCTCTAGGCCTTCAATTCCACCCCGACCGGGCAATGGTCGGAACCGTGCACCTCAGGCCGGATGAACCCGTCCTCGAGGCGGTCCCGCCCGCTCTCGGAAAGGACGGCATAATCGATGCGCCAGCCGACGTTGCGCTTGCGCGCTCCGGCGCGATAGCTCCACCAGGTATACTGGTGCGGTTCGGGATGGTACTCGCGGAAGGTATCGATAAAGCCGGCCTCGAGGTGGGCCGTGAACTGCGCCCGTTCCTCTTCCGTGAAACCGGCGCTGCGCCGATTGTTGTTCGGATTGGCGAGATCCATCTCCTTGTGCGCCACGTTGAGGTCGCCGCAGAAGAGCACGGGCCGGTCGGCGGCAAGGCGGCGACAATGCTCCCGGAAGGCGGGATCCCAGTTCCGCGTCCGGTATTCAAGGCGCGACAGGTCCCCCTTCGCATTCGGCGTGTAGACATTCACCACGACAAGCTCCGGAAACCAGAGCGTTTGCGCGCGCCCCTCCACGTCGCCCGTTGCCTCCCCGATACCGCTTTCCACTTTTTCCGGCTCGCGGCGGCTCAGGACCATCGTTCCGGCGTAGCCGGCCTTCTCGGCCGGATTCCAGAAGACGGTGTATCCCTTCGGCGGTGACCAGTCCTTCACCTGCTCCGGCCGCGCCTTCACTTCCTGAAAACAATACAGGTCGGCCCCTTCCGCCTCCAGGTACGCCTCCAGTCCCTTCTTCCGGCAGGCGCGCAGGCCGTTCACGTTCCAGGAGACCACTTTCACGCGCCCGCCCCCTGCTTTTTCGCTCCCTTTTTCAGGCGCCTGCGCAACTGTCCCCATTGCGATCGAGCCACGATATAGCCGACACAGTTCGGAGCGCCGCAACGGCAGGGATGATCCATGAAATGCTCGATATCGTACCCGTAATCAAAGCACAGTTCCTCCTCCGGACGAATATCCCGGAGCGAGTACAGAAACAACCGGTCGTCCTCGTTCACCATCTCGCAATTCGGATCACAGGAGTGGTTCACCAGCCGCGCGTCGTTGTAGTCCTTGTTCCCGTCGAGGTCGAATTCATCGTTCAAGTCGAAAATATAGACCGCCGCGCCCCCCGTCTTCTGCGACTGCTCGAAAAGGACGAGCCCGCGGCGGTTCGATTCCTCCTTGTCGATGCGCTCGCCCACGTACTCGAGAATCCGCGTCCCTTTGCGAATAAACCGGGAGGCAAAGACCCCTTTCCCGTGAATCGGGGAATTGCGCACCTCGCAAAAGGCATTCACCTGCTTGACCGGAGAGGGTCGCTTGGGAAATCGTATCATTCCGGGCAGCGAAAGCGGCCCCTTTTCAACCTGCAATAGTAAATCCACCGCCACCGCAATATGCCCGAATCCGTCCAGTCCCTCGTCGATGAGGCCACCTTCGATTTCACCATGGGGGACGCCGACGCCGCCCTCGCCAAGCTCCGGTCCGCCGTCCAGCAGGATCCGCGGGCCCACCCCGCCTGGCACGCCCTCGCCGAAATCCTCTTCGCCGAGGGCCGCTACCCCGAAGCCCTTGAGGCCGGGAACCAGGCCGTCGCCCTCCACGAGGAGGATGTCCACCTCCACACCACCCTCTCCCGTATCTGCATGGAACTGGGCGACAAGGAAACCGCCGAAAAACACGGTGCCCGCGCCCGCGTCCTCGGCTGGAAAAATCAGCTCCACGGCGAGGAATAGGCAAAGGGGTCAGACCTTGGATTTTGGTAAAGAAGTCTGGCATACCAAAATCCAAGGTCTGACCCCTTCGCCTTCGTTGACAGCGGGGCGGCCCCCGTCAATCTGGAAGACGACACCATGGAGAAAACGGAATTCACGCTTGAATTTGAGAAGCCGCTCCGCGACCTGCAGCACCGCCTCGAAGAATTGCTGGCGGCCTCCGAGGAGCAGAATTTCGACGTCTCGGCGGAGGCGGAAACGATCCGCGATCGGCTGACAGAAACGAAGCGCCGCATTTACACGGACCTCACCTCGTGGCAACGGGTGCAGTTGTCCCGCCATCCGCATAGGCCCTACTCGCTCGATTATATTGGACGGATCTTCACCAATTTCCAGGAGCTGCACGGCGACCGGGCCTACGGCGACGACCAGGCCCTCATTGGCGGGACCGCTTTTTTCGACGGCCAGCCGGTGATGATTATCGCGCAGCAAAAAGGGCGGGAGGTGAAGGAAAACCTTCGCCGCAACTTCGGGATGCCGCATCCCGAGGGCTACCGCAAGGCGCTGCGGCTGATGAACATGGCCGACCGCTTCAAACTACCGATCCTCTGTTTCATCGACACGAAGGCCGCTTACGCCGGGGTCGGATCGGAAGAGCGCCACGTTTCGGAGGCCATTGCCCGCAACCTCCGCGAGATGACTCTGCTCAAGGTGCCCATCATCGGCATCATCATCGGCGAAGGGGGCAGCGGGGGTGCCCTTGGCATCGCGGTGGTGGACCGTCTTCTGGTGCAGGAATACGCTTATTATTCCGTCATCCCTCCCGAAGGCTGCGCGGCCATCCTCTGGCGGGACCGCCAGTTCACCGAGACCGCAGCCGACGCGCTCAAGCTGGGCGCCCGCGAATTGATGGAACAGGGCATCGCCGACGCCGTCGTCGAGGAACCTCTCGGCGGCGCCCACAGCGATCCCGACACGGCCGCCGACAGCCTCCGCACCGCCCTCCGCAAGCACCTCGCCGCCGTCCGCGATCTTTCCACCGAAGACCTTCTCGAACAGCGCTACAACAAATACCGCCGCATGGGCGAGTTCCGGAACGACGGCTAAGAGGCGGGCGCTGGGCCAAAGTCTTGTAGGTTTAGCGGTACAGGATTTGGAGAGCCCTTCCGAGAATGGGAGATGGAACTCGTCGGAGGAAGGGCTCGAAAAATCTCTCCT
>JAAAOD010000148.1 GCA_009908535.1 Verrucomicrobiota bacterium | reverse complement strand
CTCTATGTGCACGTCGCAGGGCATGTAGGTGCTGGGCCGGTGGTGCTGGGGCCAGTTGAATTCCACCCCGCCGGAGATCCACGGCCCGGCAAGGCCGACAAGGGCGGGCTTGATGACGTCCTGCCGGTAGAAGAAATCGTAATCGTGGTTGCTTTTGTCCTGCCCGAGGAAAATCCTCCCGCCGATTTCCGGCAGCATCTCCAGGCGCACGTAGTCGTTTTCCATGCGCACCACGTCATAGCGCACCGGCTGGGGGCTCTCGTCATTCTTCAGGCGGTCGACGAAGGGGAGCGGATAGACTTTGCCGCTCGAGCCCTGAAAGACGCGTTTCTCGAAAAACACGGGATGACGCTCCGGCTCTTCAAGACGGTAGGTGGGAATTTCCCGCGAGGTTCTTTCAACAGTTACCGATTGCATGACAATGTAGTTGGAAAATTAGAAAAAGATGATGACGAAAAGGGCGACGCCGAGCAGGACCGCCCCGCCGGCAAATTTCACCCAGACGGGGGTTGCCTCCTCGATCACGTGGCGGTCCGGCAAATGCCAGTCCTGCGGCAGCGGGCGTAGCCGTGTGATCACGACCATCACGAGGACGCAGAGAAGGAAGGCCACCAGTACCTGGAGGAGGAAATGCAGGGGAAGGATGTCCACCGTGGAGAGGAACTGCAGGATGCCGTAAAAGGCGGGACCGCAGAGCAGCGCCGCCACCCCGGCGGAACCGGGCGCGCGCTTGAGCAGGATCGCCATAAGGAAGGCGGCCACCGTACCCGGCCAGATGTAGCCCTGGAATTGCTGGATGAACTGGAAGACGCCACCGAAGCGGGGATTGGAAAGCGCGGGCGCGGCAAGGCAGGCGAAAATGACGAAAAGGAGCGTGGAGATCCGACCCACGAACACCTGTTCCTTCTGGCTGCAGTCCTTGCGGATGACGTTGCGGTAAATATCGATCGTGAAAATTGTCGCCGAGGAATTCAACATGGAGGCGAGGGAACTCACCACCGCCCCGGCGATGGAGGCGAGGAGGAAGCCGCGCAGGCCTTCCGGGATCAGGTTCTTGATCAGGACCGGATAGGCCTTGTCCGCCGCTTCCGCCAGTTCCTGCGGATAGAGCTGGAAGGACATGATCCCCGGCATAACAATGGCGAACGGCACGATCAGCCAGAGCGCGCCGGCGAAAACGAGACCCAGCTGACCGTCCTTCAGGCTGCGTGCCGCGAGGTTCCGCTGCACGATGAACTGGTTGAGTCCGACGTAGTAAATGATGACAATCCAGAGGCCGCCCACCACGCCCGTCCATGGCAGCGCTTCATCGCTGGCGGGACGGATCAGGTGCAGTTTGGCTTCATTGGCTTCGACGAAGGCTCCCCATCCGCCCACGGCATCGAGCGCCAGAAAGAAGGTGATGGAACCCCCGAGAAGGAGACCGAGACCGAGAATGAGGTCCGCCCATGCCACCGATTTGAGGCCGCCCCAGACGGTGTAGAGACCGGCGATCCCGCCGACCAACCAGACCGCGTGCGTCAGCTTGAGGCCGAAAATGGTGTGCAGGGTCAGCCCGCCCGAATACACCACCGCCGTCAGCAGAACGAGGACGTAGACGGCCACCGTGATCCCGGCGAGGATCATGCGCGCGGTGGGATTATACCGGTATTCGAGGAATTCCGGCATGGTGTAAATGCCAGCGCGCAAAAAGCGGGGCAGCAGCGTGAAGGCGATGATGACGATCCCCACCGAGCCGGCCAGCTGCCAGAGGGAAACGGAAAGCCCGACCGGCCCCGCGCCCTGGCCGGCCATGCCGACGAACTGCTCCGTGGAGATGTTGGCCGCCACGATGGAAAGGCCGATGACAAACCACGGCAGTCCCCGGCCGGCGAGGAAGTAGCTCTCGCTGTTTTGGTCCGAACGCTTGCGCAACAGGCTGACGGCAAGAACAAGTCCGAAAAAGCCGACAACGACGATTAAATCAAGAGGGGTGATTTGCATTGGGTTAAAGGATGCCATGACAATATCATGGTCGATTGAGGGGAACCATAGAGTGGAATCTTAAATATCTGGACAATTTTATGATGTTGGCTACCTTTTTGACTTATGCTCCAAATACGTGACGGCTTCCCCGAACAACGGCAGATCATCTTGAGCGCGGAAAAACGTAAACAGGAGGAAACGACTCCGTACGTCCGTTCTCTCCGCATCACCGACCTCGGCCATTTCCCCGAAACCCACTATCATTTTGTCGAACGGGCCAAAGGAACGACGGAGCATGTGCTCATCCTGAATATTTCCGGAAAAGGCTGGTTACGCATGAATCAAAAGCTTTGGGAAGTCCCGCCGCACCATGTCGCGTTCGTTCCCGCGACCATTCCCCATGCCTATGGCGCGGATGACTCCATTCCGTGGAACATCTACTGGATGCACATGGCGGGCGACCAGGCCGATGCCTTCATGGAATGGAAGCTATCCATGTTCGAGGATCCGGTTTTTCCCTTGTCCTCGGTGGAGTCCCTCATCGAAATGTTTGAGACGGCGATGCGCTATTCGATCGCGGTGTTTAATGAAAAGACCATGGCGAATCTTGTCTCCGTGGTGCACGGCATCCTCTCGGAAACGATTGTGCAGCGGGAGGAAAACCGCCGCGGCTCCCGCGTCGTGGAAGGGCGGATCCTCAAATCGATCCGCCACATGCGGGAATCCCTCGATCAGAACCTGACTCTCGAGGAACTGGCACGGGTGGCGACGCTCTCCGTTCCCCACTATTCCTCGCTCTTCAAAGCCCATACGGGAAGCTCGCCGCTCCGCTTCTTCACCCGCCTGCGCCTGCAGAAGGCCTGTGAACTGATGGAGGATCCGGACCGCACCGTGCAGTCGGTGGCATACGAACTGGGTTTCAACGACCCGTTCTATTTCGGGAGGATCTTCAAGAAATTCATCGGCGTCAGCCCCTCCCATTACCGGAAGGAACTGCACGGGCAGACGAAGGCGGCCGGTTGAAGGGGCCGTGCCCGCGTTTCAGGGGAGCTTGCGGCCGGTTAACACCCGAAAGAAGGGGGAAATCTCCTCGGGCTCGATCTCGTAGCGGACCCGTTCATAGACGTCGTCGACGGCAGTGGTTTCGTCCGGAAGCGAGAAATTCCGCCATGTGCTGTCCTCGGATTGCTGCGCGACCGTGTCGCAGGGAAGGTGCGCCGAGGAGCGCGGCCTGATGTATTCAAGAACGAATACTTGGTTGCCCACATCCCAGCGCACGGCGGGTCCTCCCTTGTCTCCGTCCGGCGGCAGGGGTCCGGGCGAAGGCCGGGCAAGGTCGCCCTCTTCCGGGGCCGTGTTGAAAAGGAAGCGCAGGAGGTTGGGAATGCCGTCGCCGGAGGGATTGTCGAAATCATTGGCGCCGGAACGGCTCAGTCCGTGTTCGAAGCGCCATGCGGCGAGGGGGTTGCTGAAAACATCGAAGAACCAGTAGAAGAGATGGCGCCGGTAGCCCTGGGTCTGCCATGTCTGGTTCTGCAGTTGCCGGGTCTGGGCGCGTCTTTCCTCCTCGAAATAAGGCAGCTGATCGAGGGCCTGCATGGCGAACAGGACGCGGCGTTCGGCATAGCGGTCGGTGACGTTGTTGACGACGAGGTTTTCCCCTCCGTGTTCGGGGAGGCTGGATCGCTGGAATAGCCAGTCGACAAGGCCTTCCCTTTCCGCCGGATCCCCGTGGGTGGCGAGGCACTGGTGCGCGGCCACCTTGACGTAGTAATCCGGATCTTCGAGCAGGGGCCGGAGATCGGCCTCACGGGCGCGTACGGTCTCCCGACCGTGCATCATGAGCCCCCGCACTCCCCAGAGGCGGAGAAGAGGATGCTCATGGGAGATCTGCTCGAGAAGGAAGCCCTCGTCTTCCGGGTCCTTGGCGGAGGCGCGCCGCGCCGCGGTCAACAGGTTCTCGTAAGGGAAAAGGGCGGGATCCTGCAGGACCGACCAGTGGTCGGTGTTCTCGTCCTGAGCCAGCTCATAAAGATAGCCCTCGGGCAGAAAGCCGCCGTAGCGATGCTGTTCCTCCCAATCGCTTAAGGCGGCCAGCAGCTCCGCTCGCTTGTCCGCATAGGCCGGATCATGGGCGAGGTTTCTCGTCTCGTAGGGATCCTCCTGCAGATCGTACAGTTCGACGGGTCCCTGTGCGATCCAGTAGGCGGCGGCCTCCGGATCGATCGGACCGCCGAGGAAGCGGTCCAGCCATCTGTAGGCCATTTCCGTGTTTCGATTGTTGGGAATGCCGACGACGTACTGGGAATAAAATCCCTGCGGTTGATCGGACCGGTAGTTGCGGATCAATACATGCCGGCCGTCCGTGACCACGTGGCTTTTCCACGTGCGCTCGTCGATCCGCCCGATGAACCCGAACTGGTACTCGCGCGGCGCACTGATCTCTTCGCCGGCGAATGGTTCCCCGTGCATCCATTCCGGGATCTCCGCCCCCGCCATGCTCAGCAGAGTGGCGGCGAAATCGACGAAGCCGACGAGCCGGTCGGTGGTGCCGCCCGCGGCATAGTCAGCGGGGCGCAGGTGGGCATACTTTTCGGGGATATGAATGAGCAGAGGAACTTCCTGTCCGCGGTTGCCGACGAAGCGCTTGAACCCCGGCATACAGGACCCGTGATCGCCGTAGAAGAAGACGATGGTATCGTCGGCGAGGCCGTCCGCCTCGAGCGCCGCCAGCAGCTCTCCGGCCCGCGTGTCCATGGCGTAAATCCAGTCATAGTGGCGGGCCCAGTCGGCCCGCGTCGTGGCATTGTCCGGGTGGACGTTCGGAACCGTGAGGTCATTGGGGTCATGCACCTTGAAGTCATCCGGGGGTTCCCAGCGCAGTCGGGATTCATGCGTGTCGCCAATGTTGAATACCGAAAAAAACGGGGTATCGGCGGGTCGGTTGCGCCAGCTGCCGCTGCCGGTCCGATCGTCCCAGCCAAGGTCGGGGCCCGTGACGTTGTAGTCCAGCTTCCCGTTGCCCCGGCGCACGCTCGCGCTGCCGTTGTTTTCACGGCGGGTCTCGATGGAAGTGTTGGTCGTGTAGTAGCCGGCTTCCTGCAGAAGGTCCGTGTAGAAGCGGAGAAATTCCGGAGCGGCGATCTCGGTTTCCGGCCGGTGGTTGTGCGCGCCAAGGGTGTTGGCGTACATGCCGGTGATGAGGGTGGTCCGCGCCGCCGAGCAGACGGGCGCGTTCGCCCACGCGTTCGTGTACCGCAGGCTCTCCCCGGCGAGGGCGTCCAGTTCCGGACTGGTGGCGGCATCGTCGCCGTAGCAGCCGAGGGTGGGGCTCAGGTCCTCCGCGACGATCCAGAGGATGTTCGGCCTGTTTTCCTGTGCTGCAAGCAACGGGCACAGGGTCACGGCCGCCGCGAGGGAGGCGAGGGGGGGAAGGTGGCTCTTCATGGCTCTTGGGGTCGGTGGTGAATTCGTGATGACCGGGGAAATCGGAAAAGGTTCAGTCTAACGCGACGATACCGCTGTGTCCTTGGAGAATTTTCTGATTTTGCCGGATGATCGAATGAAGAGGCGCGGCCACGTGGCGTTCGGCGTTGACAGGCGACTTTTTTAGTCGGCAATGCGAGTTTTAAATCGCCTATTTCCACAAGCTTTCAAACAGCCCCAACCCAGTAAAAGAAAGGAGCCCCATCATGGTAACCGACCGTGAACGATTCTTCTTCGATCTCCAAGGCTATCTCGTGCTCGAGAACGCCATCGACCCGGAACACGTCAAGGCCTGCAACGAGGTGCTCGACGGCATCATCAACCTCGACCCGCCCCTCAAACACGGGGAATGGTACGGCGGGGTGCACGCGCACACCTTCGGCGGCGCCGACGGCGTCAACCTGCAACAGATTTACGAGGCCGGGGAACCCTTCGAGCGCCTCCTCGACCACCCCTCGTGGTGGGATCACGTGCGCGAATTCGTCGGGGGCCAGTCCAACTTCGACGCCGCCCACGGACCCCTCTTCATCGATGAGAATTTCGCCTCCCTGCGCGGTCCCGGGGAGGCCCTCGGCATCCACTCCGGCGGCCATGAGGGCGCGAAGCGCAACCAGTTCCGCTACCATCTCGGCGAATTCATGTGCGGACAGGTCAACATTCTCCTCGCCCTCACCGATATCGGTCCGGGGGACGGGGGGACGATGTTGATTCCCGGCAGCCACAAAGCCAATTTCGCCCATCCCCAGTTTGAGGAGAACGTCATCCAGCATGGGAAGACGACCAGCCTTGACGACGTGGAAGGGGCCATCGAGGTCCACATGAAGGCCGGGGACGCGCTTCTCTTCGTCGATACGATCTGCCATGGTTCGGCCAAGCGGGTAAACGAGGACCTGCGGCGCATCTGCGTCTTCCGTTACGGCCCGTCATGGGGCTTTTTCCGCGGGCCTTACCGGCCCACGCGGGAACTGCTCGAGCGCCTGACCGAACAGCGGCGCCAGATCGTCTGGCCGCATGAACCGGTGCTGCGCGAACCCAACCGCAAGCCGGGTTTTGAGAATCCGCCGAAGATTCTCCCGGAATAAGTTGGCGAAGCGTAGCTGATTTACCACGACACGAAGAAGATGGAAACGCACCCCTCAGGGGCGGGGGACCCAGCGGTGGCGGTGGATCCCCGCCGCCCCGCCAAACTTCCCTTCAAGACGAAGTTGTTTTACTCCACGGGCGGCATGTCCGAGGTCCTGATGGGCAACATCATCGCGACGCTGGCCATGCCCATTTACAATGTCGGGCTGGGGGTGAGTGCGGTCCTGGTCGGCTACGCGATCTCGATCCCGCGGATCTGGGACGCCTTCACCGATCCCATCATCGCGAACATATCCGACAACACGCACAGCCGCTTCGGACGGCGCAGGCCGTATATATTTCTTGGAACGGTGTTCGCGGCTCTCTTCTCGATCATGGTCTGGATCCCGCCACGCGATCTGGGCGAGATCGGCCTGGTCCTGTATTTTCTGGCCTTCTCCATCCTTTTCTTCACCGCCTACACCGCTTTCACCATTCCCTACCACGCGATGGGGGCGGAGCTGACCAGCGACTACGACGAGCGCACCCGTCTGATGAGCTACAAGACCTTCTTTCTGCAGCTCGGGGCGACGCTGTTCATTCCGTGGGCGTACAAGCTCTGTTTTGTCTTTGGTGAAAACGAGATCGAGGGCGTCAAGATCGTCGGCATCCTCTACGGAAGTCTGATGATCCTCTTCGTGATCCTGCCCGTGTTTTTCTGCAAGGAGCGGTTCTCGGAAGCGAATCGCAGTAAAATCAAGGTTTTGCCGGCCATCAAGTACACGCTGAAAACGAAGCCGTTCTTCATCGTGTGTATGGGAACCTTCATTACCGTTTTCGGAGTTTACCTCGTCAACCCGCTCGCCTTTTACATCAACCTCGGCTACGTCGAGCCAGGGGACCGTGAGACCGTGGCGACCCTGACCGGCGTCTTCACGACGACTTTCGGCGTGGCCTCTCTGGTAGCCATCCCGCTCATCAACGCGCTCTGTATCCGCATCGGGAAACGACAGACCCTCCAGGCCGGGGTGGCGCTGACGGCGACGGGTTATCTTGTGAGCTGGTTCGCCTTCAATCCGGAAATGCCTTACCTGCAGGTGATCGTCGCTCTGCTCGCCGGACCCGGGATGACGTCCCTCTGGCTGGTCGTATCCTCCATCATCGCCGATATCTGCGACTACGATGAACTGGAAACAGGCCTGCGGCGGGAGGGAATGTATTCCGGGGTCTTCTCGTGGATCATGAAGATCTCGGTGGGCGGCGTCATGGCCCTCACCGGCTACATTGTCGCATGGACCGGTTTCAACGAGGAACTGCTCATCCAGAGCGAAGCCACCGTGCTGAAGCTGCGCCTTGCCTTCATGCTGGCGCCGCTGGTTTTCCTCACCCTGGCCTTCTTCGTCTTCATGCGGTACAAGCTGACGAGAGAGCATTTGACGGAAATCCAGGCCCAGCTGGCGGCGAAGAAAGCCAATCAATAATCAACGAACCGGAGGAATCTCTCCTACATGAAAATGAAAACATGGAAACGGAACGCCGGGCTGGGAATAGCCCTGACCGCGGCCGCCCTCGGGCCCCTCCTTTCCGCTTCGGAGGAGGCGGAGCGACCGAACTTCCTCTTCATCCTTGCCGATGACATGGGACGGACCGACGCCGGCGCCCTCGGCAGCGACTTTTACGAGACGCCGAACATCGACCGCATCGCCGCCGAGGGGATGAATTTCACCGCCGGTTACGCGGCCAGTCCGGTCTGTTCGCCGACGCGGGCCAGCATCATGTCGGGCAAAAATCCCGCCCGCCTGAACCTGACGGATTGGCTCGGAGCCGCGCAGCCGCAGGACATCCCCGACATCCCGGACGGGAAGTGGTACAGCTTTATCAAACGGCTTCCGTTGTTGCCGGCTCGCTACACCGAGCAGCTTCCCCTTGAGGAGGTCACACTTGCCGAGGCCCTGCGGGAAGGGGGATACAAGACCTTTTTCGCCGGCAAATGGCATCTGGGCGAAAAGCCGAAATACTGGCCCGAACACCAGGGCTTTGACATCAACAAGGGAGGCTGGATGAAGGGCAATCCGGGAAGGGACTACTTTTCGCCCTACGAGAACCCGCGCCTCGAAGACGGACCGGACGGGGAGCATCTGCCGGACCGGCTGGCGGAGGAAACCGCCGCTTTCATCCGCGCCAGCAAGGACGAACCGTTTCTTACCTATCTTTCCTTTTATTCGCCCCATACGCCGCTGAACACCCGGGCCGATCTCGAACAGAAATACATTGAGAAGCGGAAGCGGGTCGGACTCGACGGGCCTGAATTCGGCAGGGAAGGCGACCGCGAGGAACGCATCCTCCACCGTCATCCCGTGTACGCGGGGATGATGGAGTCGATGGACCTTGCCATCGGGAAGGTGTTTGATGCGCTCAAGGAGAGCGGTGTGTACGACAACACGGTCATCATCTTCACCTCCGACAACGGCGGTCTGAGCATCGCGAGCGGAATGCCCACCGCCAACACGCCGTACCGGGCGGGGAAGGGATGGATCTACGAAGGCGGTATACGGGCGCCCTTTCTCATGAAGTGGCCCGGGGTGACCGCGCCGGGTTCCGTTTCCGGCGAGCCGGTGATCTGCGCCGATTTTTATCCCACCATGCTGGAAATCGCCGGGTTGCCGTTGCGACCGGAACAGCACAAGGACGGAAAGTCCCTTGCTCCCTTGCTGCGGGGCAAGGAGATGGACCGGGGGCCGCTCTACTGGCATTATCCCCACTACAGTCCGCAGGGTGACACCCCCGCCTCGGCCATCCGGGACGGCAAGTGGAAGCTGATCAAACGCTACGAGAATGACCGTGTTGAGCTGTACAACCTCGCCATGGACGGTCTCGAGCGAAGCAACGTCGCCCGGCACCATCCCGAGGTGGCGGCAAAGCTGCGCAGACACCTGGAGGACTGGTTGGCGTCGGTCGATGCCCGGTATCCCTCCCCGAATCCGAATGCGGCCACGCAATAGGCCGGAGGTGTCATGATGAAAAAATACAAATGCTTTATCCTTCTCATGGCGGTGGCCGGCGGCGCGCCGCTGACCGCCGCGGAGCCGACGGAGGTGGAGGTGCACCCGGGCGTGCGCTACCAGGAGATCGAAGGCTTTGGAACCGCTCTTGGCTGGTGGACCAATGTCGTCGGTGGCTGGGACGAACCGACGCGCAGCGAAATTCTCCGCCTCGTTTTCGACAAGGAGGAGGGGATGGGCCTCAGCATCCTGAAATACTACATCGGAGGAACGGAGAATCCCGATTGCCCGGCCGATACCGACGGGGACACCCACTTCGCCTATTCGCGGGAGATGGAGGGCTTCAAGCTCACGGAGGACGGGCCTTACGACTGGACCCGGGAGGCCAACCAGCGCCGGGTCCTGCGGGAGGTCATGGAAAATTACGACATCGACGGGGTGGAGGCCAATGCCCTTACCGGCCCGTGGTGGATGACCGTGAGCGGCTGCGTCGCCGGACACGTCGAGCCCGAGGTTCCCAATCTGAAGGAGACGTACTACGACGATTATGCCGACTACCTTGTCACTGTCGTCAAACACTTCCGGGAGCAATGGGGCGTGACCTTCCAGACCATCAGCCCCTTCGCGGAGGCCTCACAGGACTTCTGGAAAATGGGCGGCAACCAGGAAGGATGTTTCCATACCAACGAGCAGGCGAACCGCCTCGTTAAACTGCTCGGAAGAAAGCTGGAGGAAAGCGGCCTCCCCACCACGGTCAGCGCCCCGGACGAGTGGTCGGTCGGCGAGTCCATCGAGGTCTACCGGTCCTTTGACGACAAGGCGAAATCCGTCATTTCCGCCATCGGGGCCCACTCTTACTGGGGTTCTCTGCGCGACCGCTACGCCTTCCGGGATCTCGTCAAGGCGGAAGGGAAAAAGGCGATCATGAGCGAGACCTCGGAACGCGGCGGCTACGAGGATGACCACGTGGGCATGTACGGCGCCCTCGAAATGGCATGGCACCTGACCACGGACATCCGCGACATGGGATCCCATGTCTGGCTCTGGTTCGAGCCGGTCGTCAACGAACAGGTGAATCTTGACTACGACGGAAACTGGGGCGCCATCCACGCCTTTTACCGGGGACCGAAAGCGGGGCAGTACGCCATCACAAAGACGTTTTCCGGTGTCGCCCACTACACGCGCTTCCTCGGTCCGGGCTATGTCGTCGTCGACAACACCGACTCCCACACGCTCTCCGCCTATCATCCGGAGAAGGAGGAGCTCGTCCTCGTCGTCTACAATGACAGCGGGGAGGCAAGGAATTACCGGTACTCCATTGCCGGGCCGGTATCGTTCGCGGCCGACCGGGTGGAACGCCACCGCACCACCGTCGACCATCCTATTCGGGAGCTGCCCGCGCCTGCAATCGATGGGCGTACGCTGGAAGACACCCTTCCGCCCGAGTCCATTTCCACCTATGTGTTCCGGGAAACAAAATACGACGGGGATTTGTACCGGAATATCAATGACAATGTCACCGGCTCCGGTTGGGACCGCTTCGGGTATGAAGGGAGTTGGCGTCACTGGGAGGAGAAAACCGAAACCGCCAGGTGGACGAAGGTCCTTGAAGCGGAAAATTACTACAAAGGTTACAAGAAACGCCTGTACAGCCGCGACTGCCACTGGTCGGATACGCCCGGCGATACCTGCACCTTCCGTTTCCGGGGCAGGGAAGCCCGTCTCTACGGGGTCAAGGGTAGCGATTACGGAACCATGATCGTCCGGGTCAACGGACGCGAAGCAGCCGAGGTGGACTGCTACAGCGGGGTTCGCAGAACGAACACGCTCCTCTTTGCCTCCGGTCCGCTGGGAGCCGGCGAACACCGCATCGAGATCGAACTCACCGGGGAAAAGAACATGAATTCCAGCGGAACGAAAATCGCCCTCGACCGCATGCAGGTCGTCTATTGAGCCGAAACGGAGTGGGAACCATGATACAAACCAACTTCACAAGGGAAAACTGGGAGGAACATGAACGGAACTGGCGGGCATGGTGGGACCATGAGTTGGACCGGCCCCTCGTCGTCATGGATACCTTTCAGCCGACGCAGAAATACGAGGAACTCCGCAGGCGGTACCCGGACGTCTATTGCCCGGCCCACTTTCCGCTGGATGTGCCGGCCGGGAAAGTGATCGACTTCTACGAGGCGGAGATCGAGAGCACCCGCTTCCTCGGGGACAGCTGGCCGCGCTGGTGGCCGAACTTCGGTTCCGGTATCATCGCCGGATTCCTCGGTGCGGAGCTGATCCTGCGCCCGGATACGGTCTGGTTCCAGCCGCCGGAGGACCTGGATTTCGGCAACCTTGAAATCGAGGTCAGGGAGGACAACCCGTGGTTCAAGCGGATTCTTTCCCTGACTCGGGAAGCCGTGCGCAGGTGGGAAAAGGAGGTGAACGTCTGCTTCACCGACATGGGGGAGAACCTCGATATCCTCCTGCATCTCCGCACGACGGAAAACCTTCTCATGGACCTCTATGACCAGCCCGAGCTGATCAAACAGCATCTCGGAAAGGTAACCGAAGTATGGAAGGAGTACTACCGGCGGTTTTACGAGGTCATCTCCAGGGGCCACTGCGGCACCTCCGGATGGACCGGCTTGTGGTCGCCGGAAAAACACTACATTCTGCAGTGTGATTTCTGCTACATGATCAGTCCGGATATGTTCGAGGAATTCGCCCTTCCGGACCTTGTCGCCTGTTGCGAATTCCTTGATCATCCTTTCTACCACCTCGACGGAACAGGGCAGATTTCCAAGCTGGATCATCTTCTCGGAATAGAAAAACTCCGCGGCATCCAGTGGATTCCGGGTGACGGCGCCGGCCAACCCGAGGAGTATCTCGATCTGCTGAAACGAATCCGCGACGCCGGCAAGCTCTGCCAGGTCTACGTCACGCCGCAAGGGGCCCTGAAGATCAAAGAGGAACTCGGCGGCAAGGGGTTCGCCTTTCAGATCGTCCACGATGGCATGGACGAGGCCGCGGCGAACGAGTTCATTTCGCAGGTTTGTCGCGCCTGATTACCCTGGTCTTCCGATCTGGGAGGTTTACGCGCGCTTCATAAGTACTTCATTTCATAACGGGTCTCTGGTATTGCCACGGGTTCGGCTTCTCTCTACGGATCGCCAGCGTTATGGCGCATCATCCTTTTTTTTCGGCTGGATACGGGTTCGGGAAAACGATCCGGAGTGGCGCTCTCGTGCTGCTGCTCTTCTCTGCCGCCGCCCATGGGCAGGTGGAGCATAAGGCGGCTCCGCCCCCGGTTACCGTCGAGCGCGACGCCGCCGGGCCGGGCGCCGCGCGGCCGGCCTCCACGCTGTACTCCATCGGCCAGCCAACTCCGGAGGAGCAGCTCTTTGTCGAACTGATCAACCGCGCCCGCGCCGACGCCGCCGCCGAGGCGCAGCGGTTGAAAAATACCGACGACTCGGACGTGCTGCGAGCAATCGATCGATTCAACGTCGATCTCGACGAAATGGTCGAACAGTTCGCGACGCTTGAGCAAACCGTACCGCCTTTGGCCATCAACTCACAGCTGACGCAGATGGCCCGCCTGCACAGCGAGGATATGTTCGCCAACGTTTTCCAAGGGCATGTCAGTTCCAGCAATCCGCCGGCACCGTTCGCACCCGGTGATACCATTGACGAACGCGCCACGGCCGTCGGTTATCCATGGACGCGTCTTCGCGAAAATGTTTTCGCCTTCAGTTATTCCGCCTGGTATGGCCACGCCGGATTTCAAATCGACTGGGGCGACGAAGAAAAGGATCCCGACGGGGTTGAATTCGGCATGCAGGTCCCCCCGGGTCATCGGGAAAGCATCCACTCCCCGAATGTTCGGGAAATCGGAGTAGGGGT
>JAAAOD010000089.1 GCA_009908535.1 Verrucomicrobiota bacterium | reverse complement strand
CGCGTTACCTCAAGGAGACAACTGCGCTCTGAATACGGAAGAACGTAGTGGAAAAGAAATCCATGTTCATCCTGCTGCATGTTCTCCATAAGCCCGACACAACCGGGATCCTGTATCGGGCCCGGGGTATTCATTTCAATACCGATAAACTGCTGCAGCAGGAGAGGCTTTCCTTGATTTGACGGCGGTCGCGTATCCACAACCATGCGCGCCTGAAGCGCTCCTTCGGGAGTCTCGATCCGATGCTCTTTCCCATCTTCCATCGCCGCGGAGAGAACGGGCATGGCGGTTTGCAAGCGGATCCGTGAAGAGCCCTCGATCCAGCGGATCGCTTCGCGGTAAAACCGGTCGGAAGGAAGGCAGCGGTATCTCCAGCTACCGCCCTCATGGAGAATACGGTTTCCACCGCTTTCAGAGAAACTCCACCGTTCCCACTCATGGGCGATCCGCGTATCGACGGGAACCTGCGCAGGCTGCCAGAAGCACCACGTCCGGTCATGCAGGTATTGCTCCCTCGGCTCGAGGATTGTCGTCTCCGGAATGGCATGGCCGCGCTTTTCCAGAATCGCCAGCTGTCTCGCGAGGGATAAGCCGGCGCAGCCGCCCCCCATGATCACCAGCTCACTTCCTCCGCTCATAAACAGCTTCCTCCGGTGAATGAGTATCGGGCAGCCCGGCAAGGTCCTTGTGTAATTTCCCGTCATGGGTGGGAATGCCGCGGAAGCGCTGCTGCGCCGCGAAGGCCACGACGGCCTTTCCGGCGATGAGGATTTTTTTCCTTGTCGTCACGACCGCCCGTCCGCGCCACGGGGCATAGTCCTGGAAAGCGATTTCCCGACCAATGGACCGGTACACCCTCGCCGCCACCAGAATGGCCAGTCGGGCCCGCGCGGGAAGATAGGCCAATCCCCTTTCGCCGGACTCGTAGTAATTCTCGGCCAGGGCGAGAAGCTGCTTCACCCCGTCCCGCAAAGGCTTTCGTGCATCGGGGCTACCGCTGGCGATTTGCGCGAGACGCAGGGAATCGAAATCTTTACCGGGAAGATAAAGGCGTCCCCGTCGGGCGTCTTCCATGACATCCCGGGCGATATTGGTAAGCTGCATCCCGATCCCGAGGTCGATGGCGTGGGCGGAGGCCCATGGGTTGGTCGCACCGAGGACGCGGCTCATCATCAGGCCGACGGTCCCCGCCACGCGATAACAGTAGCGCAGCAGTTCCGGTTCTCCCGTCACCCGCGTGAGGGTGAGATCCTGGAGGGCGCCCTTGCACAACTCGGACGGCACCTCCAGCGGAATGCCCTTTTCACGGCTGAGGAGAAGGAAATCCTGCGCGATGGGATCCGCGCTGCTGCCCCTCTCCAGATCTCTCAGGATGGCGTTCACCTTCCTGCGCGCGGCAGTGGTGTCGGCGGCCTCGTCGACAAGGTCATCCACGTAGCGACAAAACCGGTACAGACGGGCGGAATTTTCCGTGTCTTTCGCGGGGAGGAATCGTCCCGCGAAATGGAAGGACTTGCCGTGTCGGCGAAGGACGGCTCGGGCGCCGGGAAGCTGGCCGGGCGCGACCGCTTCGCCGCTGGTCACCCATTTGCCGGTTCTCGCACGGGTCAGGCTCATGCCGGGATCAGGTTGGCGGGGGTGGTTTTTCCGACCGAAGGAATGATCCGGTCAACCAGTTTGGCGGAGGAAAGCACACCCGGGACGCCCGCTCCCGGATGAGTCCCCGCACCGACGAGATACAGATTTTCCGGCCCCTCCGCGCGGTTGTGGTAGCGAAACCATGCCGACTGACTGAAAAGGGGGGCGATGGAAAAACCCGAGCCTTTGTAGCTCAGGTAGTCCGCTGCAAAATCACGCGGCGTCATGAAAAAGGGATCCGTGATGGTTTCCCGCAAGCCGGGAAGAAGGGAGTCATCGAGGGCGGCTACAATCCGGTCCTGCAAACGGGGTCCCTCGATTTCCCAGTCGATCTCCGCCCGCAGATTGGGGACCGGGGCAAGTACATAAAAAGAATCACAACCCACCGGAGCAAAGGATGCGTCCGTGGCGGTGGGACGGTGGACATACAGCGAGAAATCCTCCGGCAACCGATCTCCCTTGAAAATCTCCCGCAGCAGGTCCTTGAAGCGTGCTCCCATCCAGATGGTGTGGTGGGCGACATCCGGGTATTGCCTCGTCGTCCCGAAATAGAGGACGTATAATCCCATGGAGAGGCGGCCGGTCCCGGTTTTCAACCGCGCCGAGGGACGGATGTCCTCACGAGGCAGCATTTTCCGGTAGAGGTGTTGCGGATCGGCGTTGGAGACCACCAGATCCGCTTTCAGTTCCCGTCCATCTTCAAGGAGTATTCCCCGCACGCGGTTGGATCGGGTGACCACCCTTTCTACCGTAGTTCCAAGCTCGATACGAATACCCTCCTCCACCATCAGACGCGTGAGGGCATCGACAAGGGCTCCCGTACCGCCCATTGCGAAATGAATACCCCATTTCCGCTCAAGGTAATGGATCAGACAGTAGATGCAGGTGGTATCGAAGGGATTCCCGCCGACAAGCAGGGGATGGATGGAAAAGGCCTGGCGGAGCGCGGGATCTTTCAGGTAGTGGGAAACCATGCCCCAGACACTGCGGTAACAGCCCAGTCTGGCCAGGTTGGGAACCTGACCAAGCATCGTCGGGAAGGAGTCAAACGGCTTATCCGAGAGTTTGCTGAACCCAACGTCGAAAATGCGCTCTGCGTGCTCGAGCAAGCGCCTGTAGCCATGGACATCGCCCGGGCGGAATCGCTCGATTTCCGAAAGGGTCCCTTCGAGCGTGGCGCCATAGTCAAAGGTACGTCCGTCCCTGAACTGGAACCGGTACCATGGATCGAGTGGAGTGAAGGAAATGTAATCTTCCCTGCTTTTTTCAAAGAGGGCGAAAAGTTCGTCGAAGAGAAACGGCGCGGTAATCACCGTCGGCCCGGCATCGTGACGGTAGCCGTTGCGCTCGAAAACCTGCGCACGTCCGCCGGGTCGCGTGCAGCGGTCGACCACGGTAACGTCATAGCCTTTTGCCCGCAGGCGGAGAGCGGCGGCAAGGCCGCCAAACCCGGCCCCGACAACAACGGCTTCAGCCATGACCAAGGTCCTCCAATCTGCCGTGAAGGACGTGGGCAAGACGCTCCAGTTCCCGACCCGATCCGTTGGGGAGGGTCGAGGCTCGTGCAGCCGCGCTGGAGAGCCTCTCTTCCGCCAGGCAGATCGCCTTGGCGCGGGCCTCGGGCAAAGGCATTTCCTCGTGCAGAAGCAGGACAAGGTTGGCCTTGGCCTCCGTGGCGAGATCGAAGGCGAAGTCCTCAAGGTCGTCGTAAATCTGGTAGCCAACCCCAAAATCGGAGGCAGCCATGCGGGCCTCCTTTCGATGCTGATCCATCCCAGCCATGAGCAGGGGCAGTTCAAGCGACAAGGCAAAGAGTGGACCGGATTTCTCCGCAGCTACTTCCATGCAAGCTGCAACGGATGCGGGTGAGGATGTCTGCAGATCCATACCCTGACCCTTCAGTGTCCGGCAAATGGCGTCATGGAGGCAGGTGATGAGCGCGGGGATTCGCCCCGGCGCGGAAATCCCGCCAAGTACCTGAAATGAAGAAGCGATAAGATAGTCGGTGAGCCCGATCGCGGTGGCGGTTCCGTATTTCTTCCAAACACTGGTTCTTCCCCGGCGCTCTTCACTGTGATCCTGTAAATCATCCTGGACGAGGGAAGCGTTGTGCAGCAGTTCAACGGAGGCGGCGAGCAGCATCGGGTCATCGTCGCTCAGGGCCAGAGCCGTACCGGCCTCCAAGGCTATTCTGGCCCGCGTCTGCCCTCCTCCGGTGCCAAGGTGGTAAACGAGGGCCTCGTCGAGCGGATCCCCCTTTTCCGGGGTCCTCCCGCCCGTAGCAAGGGTCGCCAGGCCATTTATGCTGAACGGCGCTTCTGGTAGTGGGGAAGGAGTTGATGGAGCAATGGCCATCGGATCGGGAGTCGAGGAAAGGGAATGGAACCCTTCCCCCGGCACTCCGTTAAGGTTTTTTAAGCAGAGGCTTCCTCGCCCTCAGCTTCAGACTTCCTCACCGCAATGAAGAAGATAAGAATCCCGAAGACAGCCTTGGCGACGATGTCCGCAATGGAATAACCCACCTGAACAAAGGTGTCAGCCACCCCGCCTTGCAGACCCAGCATGGGGAAAAGGAAGACGATGGGATAGAAGGCCCATGCAAAGATGGTGAGGTAGCGGGCGGTGTTTACGAGTCCACGCGCAGACGCAGGCTGACTTTCAAGGGAAGCCCTCAATCCGACGAACAGCTCATAGACAATCCAGAGAAACGGGATCATTGAAAGCGACCACCAGAGCCAGCGGACACCGGCGGCGTCAGAGATTTCGCCGGGGTAGCCGAGAAGGATCATGACAGCGGCAAGAGTTCCCAGGCGAACGCTCTTGGAAATGGTTTCCGACTTGGAAAGCCGCATGACGAGGATCAGCTCAACGAGCAGCAAGGGTACGGTTAGTAGCCAGTCGACATAACGGTAAGCGTCGTTGAAAGCGACCCCGGTCGCTGTGATGGTTCCGTCGATGACCTCGTAAGCCCCATCCCAGCTGTCCAGAATTCGGACATAATGGTAGGCGGCGATGAAGGTGACCAGACCGCTGATCGTGATCGCGGGCCGGTAATACTTGGCTACCTGTGACCGATTCAGCCACAGAAACAGCGTCGTTGCCGCCATGGCGGCAATCGTGAACGAGAAGAAGTTGTAGACCAGCTGATACTGGCCGGCGGTAATGTCCTGCATTGTTTTTACGTTTGGAGGTTTTCGGTTTTAATTGGGGGTACTCCAAACGAGGCGATTAAAACCAATGCCGACGATTTGCCTTTTTTCAACGGGGGGGCCGCATTTTTTCGATCGCGACCCTCATCGCGGCGGATCTCGATTCGACTCCCAGTTTCCGCAGAAGATTTTCGGCGTGTTTTTGAATCGTCCGTACGCTGGCTTCAAGGATTACGGCGATTTCCGGATAACTTTTCCCCTCGGCAATCCAGAACAGCACCTCACTCTCCCGCGGGCTCAAGCCGAGGGAGCGCAGGGCATCCGCCCCCGCCGCCCCGCGCTCCTCCATGGCGAAAAGCGTCGTGTTCCGGATGGCGGGACTTTGGAAAATCGTGACCTCTAGGAGACCCCGCCCGTCCAGATGGGATATATTCCAACCGCCGGCGCCGCCCGCCACCGCATTTTTCCATTCAGCAAGAAAAGGATCCGGCAACTGCGCAAAATGACCTGTCTCAAAGTAGCGAGCGATCAACTGACGTGCCCGCTTTGTCGAGAAAACCACCCTGCCCCCATGGTCGGCGGAAAGGATCGCCGTAGCCAGGGAGTGCTGCAGTTGCTCTTCCGTATCCCGGCGCAGCTCGACCTCCTCCTCCAGTTCTTCCTTTCGGGCCGCCAGTTCCCTCGTGAGACCGATGATCCGCAGATGTGTCCGTACCCTTGCCATGACCTCGGGAACATGAAGGGGTTTCGTTACATAATCGACCGCTCCGGCCTCGAGGGCCTGTGCCTTCTGCTCCGGTTCGTCGACGGCGGTCATGAAAATAACGGGGATCCTGTTCCAGTCCGGTTCCTCCCGCAACTTCCCATATAATTGGAATCCGTCCAACCCGGGCAGGCGGACATCAAGCAGAATGAGGTCCGGCAAAACGTGTTGTAAGGCTTCAAGGCAGCTTTCGGCGCTTTCTGCTACGGAGAGGGCATATTCCGCAGTAAGGGTATCGATGAGCACTCCAAGGTTCGCCGGAACATCATCGACAAGGAGCACGGTCGGTCGTCCCTTCTCCATCATGAATCCGCCCTCCCCTTTTCCCGGGCGCTGACTTCTTCCTCAAGCGTCCGGCGGATCTCCTGCATCCTGTATTGCTTCATGAGGTCCTTCAGCCGAATAAACAAATGGAAGTGCTGAGGGACCTGCGCCATCCGTTCACGGAGACGGACGATATCGCCCCGTCGGGCTGCCTCGAGAAGGCTGCGAAGATCGGCTTCGGTAAGGTCGGCTGCTTCCTGCCCTCCCGAGTTGTCCGCTCCCGGACCGGCATCCTCGCTACGGATCCACCTGACTGGAAGAAGCCGCTCCAACCGGGCAAGCAGATCTTCCTCCCGAAAGGGCTTGCGGAGGAAATCATCGCAACCGGCCCGCAGCGCCTCCTCCATACCCGCTTCAAAGACGCTGGCGGACAGGGCGAGGATCCGCGGGGCAAGCGCGATTTTCTTTACTTCGGAAATCACCTCGAGGGCATTGCCGTCCGGGAGACGCAAATCCAGCAGAACGAGATGGTAATTCTTCGCCGCTACTTTTTGAAGAAAGCCGCCCCGCGTTTCCGCCTCGTCGACAAAAAATCCGATTGGCTCGAGCAGGTCCCGCAGCAAGCGCCGGTTCGTTTCCACGTCGTCGACCACAAGGATCCGCCGGCGGGCCCCCTCGTATCCGGTGATGAAGGGATCCGTATCCTGCGCCGCGACCGCTCTCTCCCCTTCGACATCAAGCCGCGCGAGGGGCACCCGGAGCGTGAAACAACTTCCCTTTCCCACCTCGCTGGACATCACAAGCGAGCCGCCCATCAGGCGCGCGAAGGCATTGGCAAGAGCGAGCCCGAGCCCGGTTCCGTTACCGCCGGCGGAACGTCCCTGACCGAAGTCGCGGAAAACGCCTTCCCGTTCCTCCTCGGGAATGCCGGGACCGGTGTCCTCCACCTCGACCCGCAGCTCGCCTTCCTCGAAACGGGCCCGCAGCGTCACCTTGCCCCGATCGGTGAACTTGACCGCGTTTCCGACAAGATTCTCCACGATCTGGCGAAGCTTGCGTCCGTCTCCCTGGGCAAGACCGGGAAGGCCCGGAGACAAATCGGTTTGAAAGGACAGGCCCTTGGCATCAGCCTGCACTTCCGCGGATGCGGCAACAGTTTCGAGCAGTTGCCGGGTGGCGAACGGTTCCTCCCGCAGTTCCATGCGCCCGGCCTCGATCTTGGAAAGGTCGAGGACCTCGTTGATCATCCCGAGGAGATGTTCGCCGCTCTGGTGAATCAGCTGCAGGCGTTGGCGCGGTCCTTCGGGAATGCTGGCATCGCGCCGAAGCAGTTGCGCAAAACCGAGGATACCGTTCAGAGGGGTGCGCAGCTCGTGGCTCATGCCGGCGAGGAAACGACTCTTGGCGGCGTTGGCGTCCTCGGCTTCGGCCTTGGCTGTGGCCAGTTCACGCGTGCGATTTTCGACGATGGCTTCGAGGCGCCGTTGTTCGCGGGCTGAGGCATCGAGCCGCCAGCGGAGGAAACCGCCGATGCCGACCAAGCCAAGAAAAATATAACCTCCATAAGCGGGCTTGCTGCGGTACCAGGGCGGGGCGATGCGAAAGCGGACCCGGGCTGTTTCGCCGAGGCCCCCGCCCCGGTCAAGGCTCCTCACCTCGAGACGAAAGGGGCCGCCCTCGAGATTCGTGAAGCGAACCTGCGCATTGAGCGAAGGCTCGGACCATTCGTCGTTGTAACCGATAAGACGGTACTGGAAACGGATGTCCCCGGCAGCCCCGAAACGAGGCGCGGCCAGTTCAAAGACAAGAGGCTCCCGGCTGTAGGAGAAATTCATGACACTTTCCCGAACGCCCGCTTTCCATTGGCCGCTTGCGCGTACCCGCCGGATGCGCGTTTCCCATGCGACGGGTTCGGGTTTTTCGGCGGCAAGGTCGATGCGGATCATATGGTGATACCCCCGTCCCCAAAGAATCTCCCTGTCCCCGTCATCCTCAAGATGGATCTCGGCAAGGCCGCCGAACCCGACCTCGCGCTGCACATTCGGGGAAGCCGGGTTCCATCGCAGGGAGCCGTCCGTCGCCTTCGCGTAGTGACCGAGGGGATACGCCGCCTCCGTCGTCTTCCCGACGAAGGCCGAGGCCCAGTGGCGGCCCGCGCCGTCAACCAGAACCGGCGCATGAAAAGGCCGCTGCTCCTCCTTCGGCAGCTGGTAATGCTTATCGGGAATGAACCTCCCCTCCTCTCTATCAAAACGGCGGGCCCCTTTGTCGGTGAAAAAATACGGCCCGAAGGAATCCTCGTACACCGCCGTCCAGACGATGTCTTCGGGCAGGCCGCTGCCTTCCTTGTACTGCGTGTAGACGACATCGCTCCAGTCGTCGTCCTCCGGCGGTTCCACCTTCCAGATGCCGGTGGAATAGCTTCCCAGCCATACCGTTCCATCCGCTTCCTCGACGATGGTGTGCATGTCGCCGAGGCCGGTCCGGTTCTCGACGAGGTTCCATGCACCCTCCCGCTTGACCGCGACGGCGAAACCACGACCGGTGGGCAGGTAAAGGGTGTTTTCGCGCGCCCGGGAGAAGTGACCCTTGAAAGGGAGATTGTTGCCGATTTCGACAAGGTGAGTGATCTCCGCTTCCTCGGCCCCCGGTTCCGAATCGAGCCGGTACAAGCCCCCGTGGGCCGTGAAAAGGCGCTCCCCCTCGTGTTCCCTGATGAAGAATACGCTCCGGACATTGAGCGGGACCTGGGCGAAACGGGCGGAGGTTCCCTCGGAAAAGTCCGCCGGTACGAGCCGGTAGAGTCCATCGAAGCAACCCACATACAAATGCCCGCCGAAACGTCCCCAGCTGTCCACCGTGCCCGGCGGGGGTCCGTTGTTTTCGTCGTACACGCTTGCCCGGCCGGTCAGTTGCACGCGCGTGAGCCCGGTATTGAAGGCAATCCAGAGGCCGCCTTCCGGATCGAAAGCAACGTCGAAGGCGACGTCGTCGAACAATCCCGTTTCCCGGTCGAGAATGCGCAGCCGCTTCGCCGTTGCATCCAGCAGCAGGACCCCTTCGCCGTAGGTGGTGATGACCATGGTTCCGTCCGGCAACTGCAGAAGATCCTCAAAGCCGATGGAGGCGAGGATCTCGTCCGCCGGCGTCGGGTAAGCAACGGCCTCGCCGACCTCGGGATCGACGGCATAGCTGCCCTCCTCGCCGAGGAACAGCAGTAGCCGACCGTCGGGCAGCACGGCCGGAAGGACGCGTCCCGGAGACCGGAAGGGTTCCGCTCCGGAGAGCAGGGTCCGCCGTCCGTTCCGGATTTGATAAAGTCCCTTTCCCTCCACGCGCAGGATCAGGCGGTCCCCGAGAGAGTGAAAGGCGGTCCGTCCTTCCCCGGGATTCGCGAGAGCGCGGAACTCTTTTCCATCCCACCGGAAAATACCCTTTTCCCCTTGGAAAAACGTATGGTTTCCCGCCACGGCAAGGTTGCCGACCCGTCCGAAGGGAAGCGCCTCCGCCGGAAGCCGGTCCATGAGGGAGTGGTACCGCATGCGTCCCCGCTCATCCTCCTCGAAATATCCAAGCTCGTTTTCGCCCCCGGCGTACAGGCGCCCGTCGCCGCCGCGCACCAGATGGAACACCATCGGGGTCGGGGCCGGGACATGGCGCCAGCGCGTGCCGTCGAATTCCAGAATCCCCTCGGCATTGCCAAGGTAAAGGAAACCGTTGTTCCCGACCTGCACGGCATGGACCTGCGGATGGCCGCGGTAGTCGATGGGACGAAAGTGGTCCATGACCGGCCGCCCCGCCTCGGGATCGAAGAGGATCGCCGCTCCGGCCACCGCCCCGGCGCAAAGGAATGCCAGCACGGCAAGCAACGATACAGACAAAGCCGGCTTTTGCGGGAAACCCACCATTTCGGAGACGTATGTGTGCGTATTCCCTTCCGCGTTGCAATCCTGCGTTCCGGTTCTTTCTTCAGAAGGTCCCGGAGAGGCGGAACAAAAAGCGCCATTCCCCGGTATCCGGCACGATCACCGTCGCCTCGACTTTTTCGTAGAGCGGGTTTTTCGTCGGGGTAGCGAATTCCGAATACACCGGATCCGCGGGCCCCGGGTCGGAGGGATCCCAGCCCGCGCCGTCATCGGAACGAAGCAGCGCAAGGCGGATCCCCGGCTCGTCCGTGCGGCGGTCGAAACGGAGGACCAGTGCGGAACCGCCGTTGCCGTCGCTCACCCGTTCCATGGTGAGGACTTCCGGCAAGGGCGTGAATTCCCGCGGGTTGCTTCCGAGCAGAAACTCCACCACGGTCGGGATGCGGTCGTTGTCGGGATCGGCCACCGGGGAGGAAATCAACGGGTCCGCGCGCTCCGTTTCCGAAAAATAGGCCCGTTCAAAGCCGCCGTACGGGGTACCGCTGCTGTCGACGTAGGCGATGAAGTTTTTCGCGGTGGAATTCACCCCGTCGTCCACGATCACGGAAATCACGGCATTTCCTTCCCCGACGGGCGAGGCCGCAAGGTGTAGATTCCATGCCGTGCCGTCCCACGCAACGTTCGGATGCGCAACAAGGTCCGGATTGCTCGAATGCGCGGTAACGCTCAGCGTATCGACAGCGGTATCGGCGTCCGAGATCGAAAGCGGCAACTGGGCCGAATCTCCGGCGGAGAGGCTCTGGTCCGCCGGTTGGCCGAGTTTGGGTGCGGCGGTCGCGGTATTCCCGCCCGTGTTCGTGGCAAAGTCCCAGAAGACTTCTACTTCCGTTTCTTTTACGCCGCCGCGGTGACGATAGGTCCATTGCACCCGGGAAGCATCCAGACCGACCGTTTCGCCGCCATGGCCGCCCCCGATCCCCTCACGGGTCTCCACGGACGTCACAAGGATGCCCTCCAGCTCCATGTGGTGGAAGGTGCCGTCCGGTCCGGAAACCACCACCCTCGTCAAAGTTCCCGTCGGGATCGCGCTTCCGGTCGCGGCCCGGCTAAAGAGAAGCGGGGTCGCCTTATCCAGTTCCTTGCTCACGCGGAGGCTCCCTGAAGGCGAGGTTCTGTCGGTGGGTCGGACCAGACCGGTCCCGTACGAGGAAACGTCGATCTGGCCGACATAACCGGCATCGGTGGACCCTCCCTCCACCCCGTCGAGTTGCAGGTAGATCTCCCCCCGAAGACCGGAACAAAGGAGGAGCGGCAGCAAAATTCCGCTCAGCATGCGTCGGGGACAAACCACTTGCTCCGTCAACCTCCCGTACCGGTCGCCACGTTCCAGTTGAACTCAATATTCTCCGTCAGATTGCCCGTTCCATCCCGCTGTTTGTAGGTGATTTTGATCTCCTCGAAATTCAGGGCGACGGTTTCCACGGGTTCCTGCGCGCTATCCCCGCGGGTTGCCGAGGTCTGATAGGACGTGACCAGAACGTTCTTTAATTCAATGACCAGAGAGGGCAGCGTCTCGCCGCCCGCCTGACGGCGAGAGGTCAGTGTCAACCGGGCGATCGCGTCCGCCCGCGCACAGGCGAGGGCAAGGAGCGGGCTCGAGGCATCAAAGGACTTGCGGACCGTGAGGTCCTTGAACGCCGCCCTCCCGACCGCACGCCCGCCGCCACTGGTATCCACCTCCACGCTGAGTCCCCAGTTCATACTGTGGATCTCGATCTCGTCCTCGTGACCCGCCGTGGTGGATTCGCCCGGGATACCGGGAATTTCCATGAACATGTCCACGACGTCCTGGGCGGCCAGGGTTCCCGTGAGAAGGACCGCCGTGACCCATAAAACGGACAGGCGAAGAGGATTCCGTAACCCGTGCATGCGGCTATTGGATAAGGGATCGCGGGCACCGGTCAAACTATTAGAATACCTTTTTTTATTTATAAATTAAACTCATGCAAAGTTCTGTCGCCATACCATTGCCTTACGATGAACGCGCCCTCCTCCGAAGAGCCACGGGACGAGAAGAACGGGGGCTTCGCAGGCCGGGCCTGTTCATTCTTCGGCTGCCCCGTCGGCCCGCTTGTGAGCGCCGTAAGGGGCGATTTCCTCTTTCACTGAGAGGGCCGCTTCCTGTAGGTTCCACAGGTCATAATCCTGCTGCAGGCCGAGCCAAAACTCCGGCGAGTTGCCGAAATAGCGAGCCAATCGCAAAGCCGTGTCCGCCGAGACGGACCGCCGGCCTTTAATGATGGCGGTGACGCGGCTGTGGGGGATCTTCGTGTCCACAGCCAAGCGGTATTGTGTGATACCCAGCTCGTCCAGAAATTCGGTTTTGAGAATTTCCCCGGGATGGGGATAGGCTAAGTCGTTATGGTTATGAGCAGTCATGGCTAATGATAATCTGTGATTTCCAAGTCGTGAGCGTTACCGTTGTTCCAACGAAAGCAGAGGCGCCATTGTTGGTTGATGCGGATGCTGTATTGCCCCTCTCGATCCCCGGACATGCGCTCGAGGTGGTTGCTTGGCGGAACACGCAAGTCGTGGATGTTTTGAGAACGGTGGACCATCGCCAGTTTATTGAGGACGCGTTGTTGAATTTCCCGAGGCAACTTCTTCGAGCGCTCCCCTCGCCAGATCTTTTTGGCCTCGTTGTCCCTAAAACCGACAATCATTTACGCAATGAATAAATATTTACGGTCCGCGTCAACAATTAGTTTTCAGCATCCCCCTCCATGTTCTGCCAACCCTCCCTCCGGCTGGCCGTAGTAGGCGCCCTTGCCAAGTCCGTCTCGTTTCCGTAACTCGGGAGGGCCGGGAGAGTCGGCCAAAGAAATGGCCGGGATCGATTGTACTTAGGCAATGCCCATCAGGATTGCTTTCGGGGGGCTTTCATTTCCCGGCCGTTCTGGAAGAGGGTCAATGACTTCACTTCGCCCTCCTCATCCCGGTTGAAGACGATCCGCGCCTCGACGACATCGTAGGCGAAGGCGTCCTTCCCGTCGGGAAGAACCGGGATAGCCTGTTGCCCGGTCAGCTGCACGATGAGCTGCCGGTCCTTTGCCGTGACCTTGATGTCCGCTCCGGGGGCGAGTTGGTAGGTCCCTTCGTACTGCTGTGCCACGCCTTCAGGCAGAAGCAGACTCGTTTCCACAGCGGCCTTTTTCAGAGGGGCCGGCATGCGCCGCCCGGCCTGGTTCAGGATCAGGGAATTCGCCTGTTTGCGATCCTCCTCCCCTTCGAAGACGAACGCGATCCACGCGCCGACGCTCTCGTTCACGAAGGTGTCGTTGCCGGCGTACTCGAGAGGCAGGGCAACCTGTCCGGTCAGTCGGGCATAGAGGCGGCCGTCGACTTCCTTGACGAGGAAGGTCGCCTGCGGATTGAGTTCATACCGGCCCTCGTACGCGGTCCAGGGCCGCTCGGGAACCGGATTCTCATCCCTTTTCGCAACGATTTCGGCCATGGCGGATTTTCCGTCCTCCGGCTGCAGTAACAGGGTCGCAAGCTGGGAGGCGTAGTTGTTCGCCTGGTTTGCCAGCACGATCTGGACCCCGTTGGTTTCCGGCGTGAGGACAAGACTGGAAGTGAAGCCTCCGGTCCCTCCGTCGTGGTAGATGCGTTCCTTGCCGTGGATTTCCCCCCGCAGGATGCCCAGGCCGATTTTACTGCCGGCGAAGTCCGTCCGCGGCTCCAGAGCCAGACGGATGGGTTCGGCTAGGGGCGTTTCACCGGG
>JAAAOD010000222.1 GCA_009908535.1 Verrucomicrobiota bacterium | reverse complement strand
CGAGATGCGGGCGGGGTGGAAAGGTTCCACCGGAGAGGCCGATTGGCGGCCCTTCACCCTGAAGCAGCTGAGTCTCTGGGAGCGCGAGCAGCTGATCGGCTACACCGCCCGCGCGCACCGCTGCGGATTTCGTCCCGGCGACCGCGAGGGACATTACCGCCTTCGCGATGTGGCGGCCCTGGGCCGGTTTTTCCGTTCCGGCCTGAAGGGCTTTCGGGAGAGCTTTCCGGTGGAAACCGACGGCGACGTGGAGGCCTGGATGGAGGGCCTGCGGGAGGCGCAACCGGTACTTGAAGCCGAGGCGGAGGGAGCGGACAGCCGTTACCGGTTCGAGTTTGAAACGGACGGCGGTCGTGTCCCCGGCGAGGTGCGGGAACGGCTTTTCCGGCACCCCGGGCATGTACATTTTGTTCCCGGGAAGGGGATCTACCAGGTGCGCAAGGAGGCCCTGGACGGCCTGCACGAGTGGAAGAGCCTTTTGCCCGCCAACGGGGAAGGCCTCCTGCCACGGTACCTCCTATTTACCCTTGGCGGGGAGCCGTCCATCGAGGTCCGCCTCAGCGGTGAACTGGAGCGCTGGCGGGAGGAGATCCGCCGGGGAGCGGAGGCTTCGCGGGAAGGGGAGCTGCCGGAGTTTCTGCGACCCTATCAGCGCGAAGGTGTCCGCTGGCTGGAAACCCTTGAACGCGGGGGCTGTCACCCCCTCCTCGCCGATGAAATGGGCCTCGGGAAAACCCTGCAGGTCCTGAGCTACCTCGACCGCCGTGCGGCTCTCGGTCAGGAACGGATTCTGGTCGTGTGCCCGGCCAGTGTGGTGCCGGTCTGGGAGGCGGAAGTGGCCCGGTTTTATCCCGGGACGAGCCTCCGTGTCCTTTCCCGGCAGGATCCTTTCGCGAGTGAGGGAGCCGCCCTCTGGCTGGCCAGCTACTCGCAGTTGCGGCGCCACAAACAGGCCCTCGGGGAGCAGGAATTCGCCTGGGCCATCCTCGACGAGGCCCAGAACATCAAGAATCCGGACGCCAAGGTCAGCCATGCCTGCCTTGCCATCCGCAGCCGTCACCGCATCGCCCTGACCGGCACGCCGATGGAGAACCGGCTCCTTGATGTCTGGACCCTCTTCCGCTTCCTCATGCCGGGATTCCTTGGTTCGCGGCGTCGTTTCACGGAGGCCGTGCGCGCGGACGAGGAGTTCGCCCAGCGGCTGCGGAAGCAGCTTTCGCCCTTTATTCTGCGGCGGGCCAAGCGCGAGGTGGCGGAGGATCTTCCGCCAAAAGTGGAGGTCGCGCTGCGCTGCCCTCTCACGCCGCAACAACGGGCCCAGTACGAGCACTTCGTGGAGGGAGCGCGCGCAGAGTTCAGCGGGGGGCCGGCGAAAGTCAGCAACGAGCAGCGCATGCACCTTTTCAGCCTGCTGACGCGATTGCGCCAGGTGTGTTGCGATCCGTCCCTCGTGCAGGAACAGGAGGGCGACTGGCGCCACAGCGGGAAGCTGGTGAGCCTGCTGCAGCATCTCGAGGAGGCCTTCGCCAGCGGTGCGAAAGTTGTGGTCTTCAGTCAGTTTGTGCAGTTTCTACGGCGGGCCCGGCGCGCTGTCCGGCAGAGCTTTCCCAGCGTGCGCCAGGTCGAATTGACGGGCTCGACGCTGAACCGCGAGCGTCCCGTGCGGCTTTTCCGGGAGAGCAATGGCCCATCCGTCTTTTTTGTCAGCCTGCGCGCCGGTGGTACGGGGCTGAATCTGCAGACGGCCGACTACGTTTTCCTTCTCGACCCCTGGTGGAATCCGGCCGTGGAGGCGCAGGCAATCGACCGGGTGCACCGCATCGGGCAGGAGAAACGCGTCATGGTGTACCGGTTCATCACCAAGGGAACGATCGAGGACCGTATCGAAGATTTAAAGACAAGAAAGGCGGCCCTTTTCGAGGACCTAATCTCCGACCTGCAGGCGCCGTCGGCGATCCTCGAGCAATTCAACGAGCTGGAAGATTTGATTGGTCTTTCCGCGGACGGTTCCTAGAGAGGGGCGTATGAGAACGGGCAGGGCACGACGACGGCTTCCCATTGTCGCGATTGCGCTGATCCTGCTGTTCCATCCGTCCATACGGGCACAGACGCTGGTCGTGAAGGGATCCGACACCCTTGGCAGTGAGCTGGTGCCGCGACTGGCGGCGGAATACCAGAATCTCAATCCGGAAATCCGGTTTGAAATCGCTTCCGAGGGATCTTCCACCGGAATCATAAGCGTTCTGGAAGGCGGAGCGGACCTTGCCATGGCCAGCCGGCAGCTCAGCCTTCGCGAACGCGAACTTGCCGCGGAGCGCGAGCGGACGTTGCGGATGTTCCCGATCGCCCTTGACGCCGTAGTGGTGATCGTTCATCCGGACAACCCGGTAAGTGACCTGAGCCTGCGGCAAGTGGAGGCCCTTTTTTGTGGAGACGTGACGAACTGGCTGGCCGTTGGCGCAAACAGAGCCGGACCGATTTATCCTTACACCCGGCATACCGCTTCGGGAACCTACACGCGTTTCCAGGAGCTGGCCATGCGCAAGCGGGACTACAGTCCCCGTTCCCAGAAAATGGCCGGCAATGAGCAGATCGTCATGGAAGTGGAACAGAACCCCTTTGCCATCGGCTACGTTCCCTTGCAGGAGGCCGGAGCGGGGGCGGTCCGGGTTTGTGCCATCGACGGTATCGCGCCCTCGCGGACGACCATGCTGGACGGGCGCTACCAGCTTTTGCGGCGGCTTTATTTTGTCTATGACCCTGATGAGGCGGGTGGACTTCTTGAACGGTTCCTCGCTTTCTGTCGCTCTCCGCAAGGGCGCCGGATCATTCTCAGTTCCCGTTTCATACCCTACCTTGCCGATGAGGATTCCGAATAGGCATGAGCGGGGCGCGCGCCTACTTTTTGGCGGCCACGCCTTTGTGGCGGTCATGGCCCTTGTTCTCATCACCCTCTTCATCCTTCGCGAGGCCGTCCTTTTTTTTCCTCAGTATCACGAGGAACTGGCGCGCAATCGCGCCTGCGGGATGGAGCTGGCGGAGGAAATGCGCGCGGCCACGGATGAACTGCTCTCGCCGGTGCAGGCCCTTCGCGAATTACAGGCTTCGCTGCCGGATCCGCAAAAGGAACAGGTCGGGACCCTGGCTGCCGGGTTGGAGGATGCGGTCTTCCCGTTGCTCGATTTCGTCGTGCAACGGCAGGCCGAGGCGCGGAACTTCAGGGCGGGCAAAAGCGGGAACGGAGAAACGGGGGAGGAGACCGATGTCCCCGGCTGCAGGATCGCGTCATGGGAAAGTCGCTACACGGCACAGTTCCTTGACCGTTGGCGGTCGATCCGCTCGCAGTTGCGTTCGGCTTCCGGGCAAATCCCCTCCGAAGCCACCGGGATGGAAGCGCTCGAAAGGTGGCGGACCGGCATCGAGAGGCAACTGCGGTACCCGGTGGAGGAGCGCCTTGCCGGGGCTTCGCCGCAGGCTCCCCCGCCGTACCTGGCTACCCTTGGCCGGTTTTTCCTCGGCCGCCACTGGGTAACGAACAGTTTCAATCAGGATATTTACGGGCTTCTTCCCCTGTTCGCAGGGACGCTCCTGGTTTCCGGAATCGCCTCCCTTCTGGCCATTCCCCTCGGGGTGGGGAGTGCGCTCTACGTGAACCAGTTCGCGCGGCCGTGGGAACGTTCCTTTCTCAAGCCCGGGCTGGAATTCCTCGCCGCCTTTCCAACGGTGCTGCTCGGTTTTATCGGGGTTGTTTTCTGGGGCGAGATTGTGCAGAGCCTCTCCGCCTTTC
This sequence comes from Verrucomicrobiota bacterium, assembly GCA_009908535.1. Taxonomy (GTDB): domain Bacteria; phylum Verrucomicrobiota; class Verrucomicrobiia; order Opitutales; family Oceanipulchritudinaceae; genus Oceanipulchritudo. Next base: position 9,773 of record JAAAOD010000222.1, on the reverse strand, counting down.
CCCTTCTCCGGGAACTGGAAGGCTTCCCTCTCAGCGACCGGCTGAACGCCTTCACGGCGGGCACGCTGCTCGCCTTTGTCGCCGTGCCGGTCATTTTCACGCTCAGCGAGGACGCGCTTGCATCGGTCTCGCGGGACCATACCGAAGCCTCCTTTTCCGTGGGCGCGACCCGGGTGCAGACCCTGTTCCGGGTCGTCCTGCCGGCCGCTTCCCCGGGCCTGGTCTCGGCGGTTCTGCTTGGATTTGGACGGCTCATGGGCGAGACCATGATTGTCCTGCTGGTGGCGGGTAACCGGATCGCCATTCCGGGCACGATGGGAGGGGAAACCTTGTTGCTGTTCGAACCGGTCCACACGATGACCGGTATCATTGCCCAGGAAATGGGCGAAGTCAGTTTTGGCAGTTTGCATTACCGCGCCCTGTTCGTCGTGGCGGCGATGTTGTTTCTGACCACCCTTTTCTTCAACCACCTTGCCCGCTGGATCACCCGGCCCGCCCGCCGGCGCGCGCAAATGCAGGCGCGATGAGAAATCAAGAGAAGAACGAGGGTTCCTTTCGACCGCGGCGGCGCCGGCGCTCGCTGCGGGACAAGGCGGTGATCGGGGTGTTCCGCTGTTGCGCCTACGGGGTCCTCGGCGTGCTCGCTCTGCTGGTGGTGCTGATTTTCTCCCGCGGGCTGGCGGGCCTTCTGCAGGCCTCCCCGCCTTTCCTTGAAACGGCTTTTTTCACGGAGGCTCCGGAAAATTTGTATTCCTTCTCTCATGACGGGGAGAAGCGGGTGATGACGGCCGGGGAGTTCAACCGGTTCACGGAAGAGGAGGGGGTCGAAGTTGCCGAACTGCAGCTGGAAGTGCTGAGCTACGCTGCCGGTGGTATCCTGCCCGCGATCGTGGGCACGGTGATGCTGGTCCTCGGGACCATGGTCATTACCCTCGGGCTGGGGGGGGCGGCGGCGATCTACCTTTCCGAGTTCTCCCGCGACAGTCGCTTCATCCGGTTGATCCGCCTTGCCATCCTCAACCTCGCGGGCGTGCCGTCGATCATCTACGGACTTTTCGGTCTGGGGGTTTTTGTCTTCTTTCTCGGCTGGGGACAGTCCCTGCTGGCGGGTTGGTTCACGCTGGCGATCCTCGCTCTTCCGCTGGTCATCACCGCCGGGGAGGAGGCCCTGCGGGCGGTTCCCTATTCCGTCCGGGAGGCTTCCCTTTCCCTCGGCGCGAGCCGTTGGCAGACAATCTGGAAAAACGTCCTTCCGCAAGCCTTGCCGGGACTTCTGACTTCGACCATCCTGACCATGGTGCGCGTGGCCGGGGAAACGGCCCCGATCCTTTTTACGGCGGCGCTGGCTTTTCGCGAGACCCTGCCGTGGGAAGGCGACCCAGCGGGATTTTTTCTGCAGGGCGTGATGGCTCTGCCGTATCACCTTTACATCGTCGCGACGCGGCTTCCCCAGGAGGAGGCTACGCAGATGGCGCAATACGGCACGGCGATGACCTTTCTCCTGCTCCTTTTCATTATGAGTTTCGGGGCGGCGCTGCTTCGTCGCCATTACCGGAAAAAACTATCCCTCGCCTGAACCACCCTCATGCCCAGCAATTCCGACAGCCAACCCGGACCGGAAAAGCCGGAAGAAACCCCGGTCATCCGTGTCCGCTCCTTCACCTATTCCTACGGGAGCCGCAACATCCTCGAAGAGATCAGTCTCGAGATGCGGGAAAAGGAGGTGACCGCCTTCATCGGCCCGTCGGGATGCGGAAAGTCGACCCTGCTGCGGTGCCTCAACCGCATGAATGACGTCGTTGACGAGGGACGGATCGTCTCGGGAGCGATCGAACTTCGCGGAAATAACATCTATGACGGCAGCGTTGATGTGACGGCCCTGCGACGACAGGTCGGCATGGTTTTCCAGCGCTACAACCCCTTTGCGAAAAGTATTTACGAAAACGTCGCCTACGGTTTGCGGGTGCAGGGCATCCGGAAAAAGCCCGTCCTCGACGAGGCGGTTGAGCGGAGCCTCGCCCGGGCCGCGCTCTGGGAGGAGGTGAAGGACCGCCTGCACGAAGTGGCTTTCAAGCTTTCGGGAGGACAGCAGCAACGGCTCTGCATCGCCCGGGCCATCGCCGTGGAGCCGGAGATTCTTCTCATGGACGAGCCCTGTTCGGCACTGGATCCGGTGGCCACGGCGAAGATCGAGGAGCTGATCCACGAGTTAAAACGCAACTACACCATCGTTATTGTCACGCACAACATGCAGCAGGCTGCGCGCGTCTCCGACCGCACCGCTTTCTTCAACCTCGGACGCCTCATCGAGTTCAGCAAAACGGAACAGATTTTCATCAATCCTAAAAATTGGGAAACGGAGGCATATATTTCTGGACGATTCGGTTGATATGCAGCGAACTGCCCCCATGAAGCGATTCTTCCACAACGAACTGGAAGATCTCCGGGGCCGTATTCTCCTCATGGGGGAGCGGGCCCTGGATCAGGTGGGCCTCGCCTTCTCCGCCCTTGAGGAGCGGGATGTGACGAAGATCGAGGCCGTCCTGAAACAGGACGACCGCATCGACGAACTCGAGATGGAGATCGACAACGAGGTTATCCGCTACATCTCGCTGCGGGCCCCGGTGGCGACGGAACTGCGCCTGCTGACCACCAGCATGAAGGTGGCCCACGACCTTGAACGGGTGGGCGACGAAGCCTGCACCATCGTCAAACGGGCGCGCGATCTCATCGAGGAGGAGCGCAGCCTTCCCCTTCTGGAGCTTGCCCGGATGAACCGGCTCGCCATGCGACTCCTCCGCGATGCCATGGACGCCTTCCTGAATGAAGACTTCGCGAAGGCCACCGAGCTGCCCCGTCACGACAAGGAGATCGACGATATCAACCGCGGGCATTTCCGGGACTACCAGCGCCTTGTGCAGGAGGACGGCCTGTCCGTCGAAACGGCCTTCTCCCTCGTTTTCATCTCCAAGGCCCTCGAGCGCATCGGCGATCATGCGACCAACCTCGCCGAGGCCGTCGTCTTCATGTACCGCGGCGAGGATATCCGCCACAGTGATCTGACGAAGCGGACGTAGTCGCTTACGGCCGCTCCGATGCAAAGGTGACCGTCCACTGGCCGCGGGCGTCGGTCGCTTTCCCGCGGTAACGGGGCTCTGTAAAGCGGCAGTTTTCCAGCCAGCGGAGGGCGGCCTCGGAGAGAAGAGGATGGTCCGCGGAAAGGATTTTCAGTACCCGCGGCTCGCCTTCCATGGAAATTTGCAGTTGGAAGACCACTTTGCCCTCGAGGATCCCACGGCGCGTCAGGGCCCGCGGATAGGGAAAGGGCGGGCTTGCGACCAGACGCGGCACTGCATCCAGCTCCGAGAGGGCAATGCTTTGCCGGACATTGCGGAGAGCCTCCTCGATTTCCCGAAGGGATTGCCGGGAGGTCAAGCTCCGGAAGTCCGTATCCGCGGCCGTGCCATCCATGGGCCTGAGCACCGGCCGGGACGTTTCCTCGACCCGCAACGGCTGCCGGATCCGTGGAATCGTCTGTCGCGGCTCCCGGGCTGTCCTGTTCGCTGTGGTTTGTTCCGGCCGGGGAGGCCGCGCGTCCGACGCCACGTTCACCTCGGGAAGGGACGCCGCTGCCTTCTCCGTGCGTGGACTCGTTTGTGGAATGGCCCCTCCGACCAGAAGAAACGTGAGAAGGGCCAACGGTGCCGCCCATGCCATGCTCAGCACCCGCGCCCGTCGGTGGAGGAGGTTGAGGTGGTGGTCGAGGCCTGCCGTCATGAAAAAAATCTATGGTTATCGAGGAAAAAAACCTTGTCTCAAGTCCAATAACTGAGATTAAGTCGCATTCTCGAGTCATTCTGAACCAAAAGAAAGGAAAAAGCAGAAAATGAGCAAATCAGGAACGATTCTTCTGGGTCTGCTGCCGTTGGCGGCGAGCGGGCAATATCTGGAACTGTTTACGGAAGCGGAAGCGAACGCGGGGCTTGGGGGGGACGCCTTTGCGACTCCGTTTTTCGACACGGCGGCGACGAGCGGGTCGACGGTGTACAGTTTCGTACGCGGGCTTCCGAGCGTGGGGGCGGGGATTACGGCGTATGATGCGGGAACGGGGCAGTTTTCGGTGGTGGCGACGCCGGGGCAGATCGGGGCGGCGACCGGAGGGGGCAGCATTGGCGTGAAGTACGGCTTCACGGTGGTCGACGGGGGTTCGACGTTGCGGTATCTGGATTTTTTCGGGAACGCGATCTACGACACGGAGATTGCGACAGGAACGACGACGCAGGTGAGTTCGACGACGGATCCGATCACCTCGAACACGATTTTCCGTGGGGACGGGAGCGGATTTGCGTATGATTCGGGGAACGACCGGATTCTGAGTATATCGAGCGCGGGGGCCTTCACGGAATTGCTGAACAGCACGGATCTGGCGGCTCTGACCGGGGACGACCGGATCAGCGGATCCCTGGGGCTTTCCGGCGACACGCTGTACATCGGCAGCAGCCAGACGGACGACCTATTCTTCTGGGACCTGTCGTTGGGCAGCGGTGGAACGGTTTTCTCCTCGGTTTCGATCGACGCGTTATCGGATGATACGGACGGCAGCATTGGTTTCGGGGATATCTTCGCGGCACCGGACGGGCTCGTTTATTTTTACGAATCGGATTCGGATGCCGTATTCAGCTTCGATCCGGGGAATCCTGACGGCAGCCTTGCGGTGGTCCTGGATGAAGCGGCCCTGAACGGAGGTCCCGGGTCGGACAGGGTAAGCGAATTCTTCTGGCTGGACGGTGAACTTGGCTGGGCGGACGACGCGGACGGCGCCTATGTCGTTCCGGAGCCCGGTCTGGCCGCCCTTGCCCTTGGGGCGGCGGGTTTTGTCCTCGTCATCCGCCGTCGGAGGCGCCGCGCCTGAGATGGCCTTGCATCGCTGTTCTGTTCGGGGAGGCGGCGTGGTCCTTGGGGCCGCGCTGCTTCCTCTTTGGAGTGCGGCGGGAACGCTGCAGCTGCTCGGGGATCTACCGGGCGGGCGGGTGCAATCCTCGGCGGCCGGCCTGACGGCGGACGGGGCGATCGTAGTGGGCACGACGGAGACTCTCACCACCGACGGCAGCGATGCTACGACCCGGGCGGCCTACTGGACGGAAGCCACTGGTTGGGTTCCGTTGCCCTTCACGGATGAGACCTACGAGCGGACACAGGCACGCGACGTCAGTGACGATGGGGCCGTCATTGTCGGCGAGGGCGAAAATTTCAGTTTCGGGCGGGACGAGGCGGCGGTCTGGACGCGGCAGCCGGACGGCGGCTACAAGGTTCAACTGCTGACGCCGGCGGGCGACTCGAAGTTCGGGTTTTTCGCGACGGTGAACATGACGGCGAACGCGGTTTCGGGTGACGGCACTCTTGTCACCGGCCACGGGCAGACGAATGAGGCCAAGGAACCGTACGAGGCCTTTTACTGGACCGAGGAAACCGGGATTTCCCCAATGGGAAACCTGAGCAACGGGCCTATACCCGAGGCGCAATTCAAGCCGTCCTACAGCTCGGGGCGGGCAGTGGACCGGGATGGAAGCCGGATTGCCGGCATGAGCTGGTCGGGCCTGCGGCCAGGCGGGAGCGCGGCCCCGGAGGCCTTTACCTACAACCTCGACACGGAAAGCATGACCGGTCTCGGAGATCTGCAGGATCCTGTTTTCAACAGTACGGCGGAGGGGATTTCCAAGGACGGGGCCGTGGTCGTCGGCCAGGCAAGGAATGAGGCAGGCGAGCAAGTGGCCTTCCTCTGGACCGCTGCCGGAGGTATGGTTGACCTCGGTGATCTACCGGGAGGAGAGACCGTGGCTACGGCTGAAGCAGTGAACGCTGACGGGTCTGTCATTGTGGGAACGGCACGGACGGAGCGTGGCAGTGAGGCCTTCCTCTGGACGGAGGCCACAGGCATGGGGCGCCTGCAGGATGTGGCCGGGATCGAAGCGGCGATGCTGGGAAGCGGCTGGCTGGAGACGGCGGTGGCCATATCGGATGACGGGCTTACGGTGGCCGGCACTTATCGATCCGATGCCAGCAACCGGCCGCAACGGCAGGCATACCTTGTGCGACTTTCCGGGGCGGAGCTCGCACCCCCTCCCGATCTGGCCGCCATCGCCGCCACGGTCGACCCGCGCCTTGAGCAACTGACTCCGGGGAAACTTCGCCTGCGTTTTACCCGCCAACCATCGGAACCGGTTAGCTACCAATTGCAGAAGACCGGGGACCTTGCAAAAGCCTTTGAAAATGTCATTTTCTACGAAGCGGACGGACGGGGTGGCTACGAACGCACGGTGCTCGAAGCTGCCATTGACCCCGACCCCGCCGGCAGCACGCCCGCGGAGGCGGTGGAGACCATTCCCATGAACGGGCGAGCCAGCTTCTGGCGGCTTTCGGTGCGGCCATGAGATTTTCTTCCCAGGGAGGGAAGGCGTATCGAATAATCGGATACGTGATCCTGAACCTTTGCCTTGGAACCGGGCATTCCTTTCTCTGCGGAGAGGAGACCGTTGTGGAGATGCGGATACCCTCAACACGGGTGGAGGGAAGTGCAGAAAAGGAGTTTGCGGTGGGGGAAATCGGTGTGCGAAGCTTCCGCGAGGAGGACATCGCCGCCTTAGGGGACAGCAGCTATGACCCGAACGAGTTGCTGGAAACCCTGCCGAATGTGCAGTTTTCCAACCGCCGTTTCCGGCTCGGACCGGACGAACTCGGCAACCTCCAGCCGGCCGAGATCTCCATTTCCGGAGCCCGGCCGGGAGAGAATAATTTCGTGATCGACGGGGTGGGGACCAACAACCTCCTCGACAGCTTGTCTCAGCGAGGGTTCAATCAAGTCCCCGCCTCGGTGCAGTCGGTTTTTATTGATGCCGATCTGCTGGCGGGCCTCGAGGTGTACGACGCGAATGTGCCGGCGGAATACGGGGACTTTCTCGGCGGCGTGGTGGTCGCCCGGACGCGCGATCCCGCCCACGAATTCGGGGGGAGGATCAAGGTCGACTACGCCTCCTCCGATTTTGTCGACTATCTGCTCGACGCGGATCGGATCGACCGGGGGACACCGCCTGTGAAGGAATTTCCCCAGCCCACGGCATTCACGCGGGTGCGGGTTGGCCTCGACCTCGATGTGCCGGTACGGGAGGGCCTGCGGACCCTCTTTTCCTTCAACCGGGCCGTGGCGGACGTGACGAGGGACGCCCTTTCCTCGAGCTATTTTCCGGAGCGGCGTACCCGCAGCACCGTGCGCGACAACATCCTCGCCAAGGTGGCCGTCGATATCGGGGATCGTTCTTTGCTGAGCCTTTCCACCCTGTGGACGCCCTACGAGGACCAATACTGGCGAAGCAAGCTGAACCGTCAATACGGCGGCGGATCGACGACAAAGCTGAGGTGGACGACGGACTGGGAGGACCGCGAGCTTGAAATCCTGCTCAGCCACACGACGACGGACAATGACCGGGAGGAGGAAGCGGATCATTTTATCTACGCGGAAACGCCGGCCATCACGGAGGATCCCTTCGACGAATTGACAAAACTCCGCGGGGGGTTCGGGGATTTTCATAGCAGTCAGCGGGAAACGGAGGTTTCCGTGAAACACCGGTGGTCAATGGAGGTGGGCCGGATCACCACGGGGCTGAACTTCGGTTTTCTTTCCGCTGAACGCGGGCGGCCCGAGACCTTCTTCGGCTACCGGGATGGCGTCGCCGTCGCCCTGCCTCCGGGTGGGAGCCTTGTGGAGGAGAATCCCGTCGAGGGCACCGTGATCGCGGATGAGCAGGTTCTTCTTGAACGGAACGACTACCGTGCTTTTTCCGCGGAGGCGGACATTTTCGAGACTGCGGCCTTCTTCGACCTGGAGCGAAGGTTTGTCGTGAAGGATTGGCTCACCCTTCGCCCGGCCCTCGGATTACGGCTCAGTTACGACGATTTCCTCGGCAATGGGAATCCGGCCCCGCGCAGCAGCCTGACGGCCGAGTTTCCGAACGGGTTGGCGGTTACGGTGGGACTCAATCGCTACTACGCCAAGAACCAGCTGCTGTACGCTTTGCGCGAGCAGGATCCGGACAATTTTGTCTATAAGCGAAACCTCGGTTTTGACGCGGCAACCAACTCCGTCACGGTGAGCGATTTCGCTCTTGTTCGACAGACCCGCTCCACCCGGTACAGTGGCAGTGATCTTGATACCCCGTACTCCGATGAAGCCAGCCTCGGGCTGACGGCAACGGTATGGAGCCTCGGGGAGATCCGCATCAAAGGACTGCTCCGGCGGACAAAGGACGGATTCGCCCGCTCTGAGCCCATTGTCGAAACGGATACGAACGAGCAAGGGGAGACCCTCCGCTTTGAACGCTACGAGCTGACGAACCGTGGCTCCGGGGAATACCGCTCGCTTTCCCTTGAGTGGGCGAAAACGATCGGCAACAGCACCTTCACCCTGTCCACAACCCTCTCCGAAAATGAGATCGCACCCGGAACCGATACGCTTCTGTCCAACACCGACCTCGGACGTGAAACCGACCGGGTTTTCTTCGAAGGTCGTTTAATCGGCTACAATGAGCTCAATATCGAGCGTGAGAATTACAATACACCTTCCTACATCAGCGGGACCTGGATCGCGAACTGGTTTGAGGGGGCCTTGACCACCTCGCTGCGGGGGCGCTTTCGACCGGCATATGAACGCATCGTCGATACAGGGGAGTTGACCGATATCGCCGGGGAGGAAGGGTCGCCTTTCGAGGTCTACGAGGTGCAGGCCCTTGCCGATCAGTTCGTCCTTGATGCCGTCGTCAAGTGGCGGATATCCGCCCCGGCCGACACCCGCCTCGAGTTGCGGCTCAGGATCGACAATGTCTTTAATTTCGTCCCCAACGTGCCGGTTACCCGGTTCAATCCTTATCAACAGGGCCGCTCCTTTTCCTTTGGTGCCTCTCTTCGATTTTAAGATAACCTATTCATTGAGAACCCGAACAGCATTATGAAACCCAGCCGATCCCTTCTGCTTCTCCTTACCCTTCTGCCCTTTCTCGCCCATGGCCTGTCCGCAGGCATCAGCGATGTTGCCGGTGGCAACCACCACACTTACTGGATTGAAGACGGTATCGTCTACTCCACGGGTCAGGACCTACACAAGGCGACGGGACCTTCCTCCTATGTGGGGGGGAAGCTCGGGCGGCCGATTGACGACAAGGTCCTTCCGGGAAAGGACCCCGATTCGCTGCTCGCCCGCGCCGACTACAACCCGAGTCCCCGGCCGGTCCGCGGCCTTGATGGGCAAACTGTTGTAAAGGTGGCCAGCGGACAGAACGACGGTGCCGCCCTCACGGCGGGGGGCCTCCTTTTCATGTGGGGACCGAACGACCACGGGCAACTCGGCCTCGGTGACACAAAACAGCGACGCGAGGCGGTGCGGGTTCCTCTCCCCGACGGCGTTCGTGTGCGGGACGTCGCCATCGGAAACGCCCATACCCTTGTCCTCAGCGAGGACGGGCGGGTGTACGGAATGGGACTGAACAGGAATGGTGTCCTCGGCCTTGGCCTCCGAGAGCAGATTGCGGTTCCGACCTTGATCCCCGGTTTTGAAGGAAAACAGGTAGTGGCGATCGCCGCGGCGCAAAACAGCCATTCCCTGTTCCTCACCGCTTCCGGCGACCTTTACGGTTGCGGGCGCAACGCCGCGCATGCCCTTGCGGATGTCGCGGAGAAGGGAGTCCGCGTGCTCAGGGTTGTCCGAATTCCGGCGGCAGAACCCT
>JAAAOD010000169.1 GCA_009908535.1 Verrucomicrobiota bacterium | reverse complement strand
CTCGTACCATTTGCAGCAGCAGGCCTCCGCGAGATGAACAAGTGTCTCAGATCGCGGGCATGGTCAGGGTAAGCGAACGAAAGCTTCACCAGCAGAAGGGACGGGACTGCATCCCCCTTGCGAACCGCCATCCCTTCCGGGGCGGGGCCGGGCGCATTTGGTTGACAGGCCTCGGGAACCTCATTGCGGTCTTTCTTTTTTCCCGATCATGATTGAAGACCTCGAATCCATTCTCGTCACCGAACAGGAGATCAGCGAACGCGTGGCGGTGCTCGGGAAGGAAATCAGCGATGGGTACGCCGGGGTGGACGAGCTGACGGTCATCGCCATCATCAATGGGGCCCTGCTTTTCACGGCCGACCTGATCCGGCACATCGACCTTCCCGTACGCATTGACTGCATGCGGGTGTCCAGCTACCGGGACGAAACGGAGCCGGTGCAGATTCCGGAAATCATCGACATGTTGCGCCTCGATCTCGAGGGGCAGCACGTGCTCATCATCGACGATATTCTCGACACCGGCCACACCTGTGAGCGCGTGGTGAAGGAAATCGGCAAATTGAAACCGGCCTCGGTGCGTTTCGCGGCCCTGCTGGAAAAGGAGGGCCGGCGCGAAGTGCCGGTGAAGCCGGATTTCGTGGGTTTCCAGATCCCGGACCAGTTCGTCGTCGGCTACGGCCTCGATTTCGCGGAGCGCTACCGCCAGTTGCCGTGCATCGGGGTTCTTCGGGCGGAATGCCAAAACCCGCCCAGCTGGGTCTAGTGCAATCGGCCGCTGGTGAGGTGGAGGCGTCGCTCCGCCCGCCCGGCGAAGGAACTGTTGTGCGTCACGAGGAGGAAGGCGGTGCGCCGCGCCCCGCTGACGGCGAAGAGCTGCTCGATGACCCGCTCCGCCGTGGCCTCGTCGAGGTTGCCGGTGGGCTCGTCAGCAAGGACTACCGACGGCTCGTTGACGAGCGCGCGGGCGATGGCGGTCCGCTGGCGTTCGCCCCCCGAAAGCTGGTCCGGGCGGCTGTGCAGGCGTTCGGCCATGCCGAGTTCGCCGAGAAGTTCCTTCGCCCGCGTCCGCGCCCGGCGCGGCGAATGCCCGGCCACCCGGGCGGCAAAGGCCACATTCTCGAGGGTGTCCAGCTCCGGAATCAGGTAAAAGGCCTGAAAGACGAAGCCGAGGTACGCCGCGCGCCGCCCCGGCCGCTGGCGCTCGGGAATCCCGGCAAGGGAGGTGCCTTTCCAGAAGACCTCTCCTTCCTCCGGTTGCTCAATGCCGGCGAGGAGGTTCAGCAGGGTGCTTTTGCCGCTTCCGGACTCGCCCTGGATACTGAGGGTCTCGCCCTCGCGCAACTCCAGGTCGGTCCCGCGGAGGACCTCGATCTCGCGCGTGCCGCTGCGGAAAACTTTGCGCAGGCCTTTCGCCTCGAGGACCACCGGTTGGAGGTGCGCTTCCATGTTCATTGCTCCACGCGCAGGGTTTCGGCCGGGCGCATCCGGGCCGCCCGCCATGCCGGCAGGAGGCTCGCAAGAGTGGCGAGGCCGGTGGCGAGAACGCCGATGCGGAGGATTTCCCCCGCCTTCATGTCCACGGGAAGATTCGCGAAATAATAATAGCGGATGAGCGTTTCGCGGGTGCCGGTCATTTCGGAAAGCCCCTGGATGATCGGATCGCGGAAGGCAAGCGCGAGCAGGGCTACGCCGATGCCCAGAAGCGTGCCAAGAAGCCCGATGAAGAATCCCTGGAAGCAGTACAGGCCGAGGACCCCTCCCCGGCTTCCGCCGAGGACCGCGAGGAGGCCGATCTCGCGCGTCTTGCGCACCACCGTCAGCAACTGCGCGATCGCGATGGCAAAGGCCGCCACCGCGACGATGAACAGGTTCAGGAACAGCATGAGCGTTTTCTCGAGGTCGAGGACCCAGAGGAAGTCCGCCCATTTTTCGCGCCACGTCAGGACGCGCTTGCCGGTATCCAGTTCGCTGCGTAGTTGCTCCGCCACGACAACCTCGTCGGCGTCGTTCTCCAGCCGCAGGGCCAACCCGTGCACGGCGTCGCCGAGCCCGTAAAGTTCCTGCATGGTCCGCAGGGTGCTGACGATGCCGGGAATGAACTCCTGATTCCATTCGATGCTGTAGATCCCCGCCACCTCGAAGACGCGCGGCAGCACCACCTCCTCCGACTCGAAGCGATCGATCATCGCCGGACTGAAGACTTCCACTTCCGCTCCCACGAAAAGACCGAGACGGTTCGCGAGGGAATTGCTGACGAAAATGGTATCGTCATAAAGGTCATCGAAGCTCCCCTGGACGAGGTACTCGTCGACCGCGAAGACAGGATCCTCCCCGTAGGCCAGGCCGTAAATGGGCGGAAAGACCGGGACGTTGCCGCGCCGGGCCATGACAAAACCGCGCGCGTACGGCGTCGCGCCGACCACTCCCGGCCGTTCCAGCATGCTTTCGGCGAGGTCGAAGGCCCCCGTGAAAGGATACCCGCCCTCCGTGATCTCGAGGTGTCCGGAGGTGTCGACAATGCGTTCGCGGTGCACCTGCCCGAAGCCGCCCATGACGCTCTGCACCACGACCAGCACCGCCACGCCGAGGGCCACGCCGACGACCGCGAGGACGAAAAACACCGAGCCGAGGCGGCGTCCGGCGGGGCGAAGCTGCCGGAGGGCGAGGTAAATGTACCAGGGAAGGCGCACCGGCGGTCTCCGTATTTACTCCTGCGCTCCGAGCGGACGCAGGCTGGGAAAGAGAATCACGTCGCGAATACTCGCTACACCGGTGAGCAGGATGACGAGGCGGTCGATCCCGACGCCCATGCCCCCCGCCGGCGGCATGCCGTGCTCGAGGGCGAGAAGGAAGTCCTCGTCGATCTTCTGGATTTCCTCCCCGGCCTGGAGCTCCAGCTGCTCGCGCTGCACGAGAGGATCATTCTGCTCACTGTAGGCGGGCGCGATTTCCTGCCCGTTGATGCAAAGCTCGAAAACCTCCACGCAATCGGGATCCTCCTTCGCCACCTTGGCCAGCGGGATCAGTTCCTTCGGGAGGTGCGTGACAAAGGTCGGTTGCAGCAGGGTCGGCTCGACGCGCTTCTCGAAGACAGCATTGGTGATTTCAAAATCCTCCCGTTGCGGATCGACCTCGATGCCCTCCTTCTCGCAGTAGGCCAGCTTTTCCGCCTTGCTGCGGCCGAACCAGTCCGGATCGCCGGTTTCCTTGATAACGAGATCCTTGTAGCGCACTTCCCGCCACTCCCCGCCAAGGTCGATGGTCTGCCCGTCGTAGCGTTCGATCTTCCCGGATTTCAGGACATCATCGCAGATGGCCTGTAGCATACCCCGGATCAGGCGCATCATGCCCCGGTAATCAGTGTAGGCCTGGTAGACCTCCAGCATGGTGAACTCCGGATTGTGGCGGCGCGAAAGCCCCTCGTTGCGGAAGTTCCGGCCCAGCTCGAAGACGCGGTCGAAGCCCCCAACAAGCAGCCGCTTCAGGGAAAGCTCGAGGGCGATGCGCAGTTGGAAGGGACAGTCGAGGGCGTTGAAGAAGGTCTTGAAGGGCCGTGCCGCCGCGCCGCCGACCTCCGATTGCAGGATCGGCGTCTCCACTTCCATAAAGTCCTCCTCCTCGAGGTAGCGGCGGATGCGGCGGATAATGGCGGTGCGCAGCTCGAAGACGCGGCGCGATTCCTCGTTGCTGATGAGATCAAGGTAGCGCTGCCGGTAGCGCGCGTCGTCGTCCTGCAGGCCGTGCCACTTCTCCGGCAGCGGGCGCAGAGCTTTCGTAAGGAGGGAAAAGTCCGCCACGCGCAGGGTGACTTCCCCGGTCTTCGTAACGAACAACGTTCCGCGGATGCCGAGAAAATCCCCGAGGTCGAGGCGCTTCTTGAAGAAATCGTACGCCCCCTCCCCGACGAGGTCGCGCTTGAAGTAAAGCTGCAGCGTTCCCGCCCGGTCGCGGATGCGCGCGAAGCTGGCCTTGCCCATTTTCCGGATGGCGATGAGGCGGCCGGCGCAGCTTACCTCCGGGCCTTCCTCGGCGCCCTCCGGATAGGCGGCGACGGCCTCGGAGCTGGTATGCGTCGGTTCCCAGTTGTTCCGGAAGGGATCGATGCCCTCGGCGCGCAGGTCCGCCAGCTTGGCCTTCCGCACGGCAAATTGATCCGAAGTGTCCATTTCCTGGTCCTTCATAAGCGCGCGAAGATGAGTGCCCGACTTCGCCATGGCAATGGTTTCCTGTCATGAGGCCTACCTGAATTCTGGCAGGCGGCCGCCTTTACCGCCTCGGGGAGACCCGGCATACCGGTACGCATGAGCTTTTTTCTCGCTCCTCTCCTCCTCACCATCCTCGCTTCTCCCCTCCCCGGGAATCCGCCCGGGCTCGAGCGCGTCGAAGGCGGGCTGGAAGTGGAATGGCAAAGCCGCGCCGGTCACACCTACTCCCTGCAGCAGTCGGAGAGCCTCGAAGAATGGGAAACCCTGCCCGTCGTCTTCGAGGGCGACGGCGACCCCATTCGCTTCCGCCTCCCGCCGCCATGGCCCATGCGCTTCGTCCGCCTGCGTTCCAGCGCCGTCGGCGATACCGACGGAGACCTGCTGCCCGATGCCTGGGAATGGCGAACCTTCGGGAACCTCGATGCCGAGGCCGCCGCCGATCCCGACGGCGACGGGCGGTCCAACCTGCGGGAATACCGCGACGAAACCCCGCCGCTGGATTTCTATAATGGCGGGGAGGTCCTGCTCAGCGTGCACAGCGCCGCCTCGGTGACTCTTGCCCCCGGAGCGGTTGCGCCCGACGCCCTTCACCTCGGCCTGCGCGATCCCGCCGGCGAACCCTGGGCCCACGCGCCGGTGCGCTTTTTCACCTTCTCCGGAGAGGCCTGTTTCGCCCATGCGGGCCGCCGCCATGCCGAGCTGACGCTCTTAACCGACGCCAACGGGGAGATCCATCCCGGCTGCCATGATCTCCGCCTCTGCGCGCCGCAACGGCCGGGCACCCTTCAGCGCCTTCTCGTCCAGGCCGGAACCAGCCGCCACGAGCTGGAGCTCCGGATCGCCGCCGGTGACGCCCCTTCCCCACCGCGGCAGTTGCGACGCACCGAAAACGGCGACGGCAGCGTGACCTATTCATGGCAGGGAAGTCCGGAGGGAGTGGAGACGATTTTAATCGAGGAACGTAACGAAAAGGGCGCATGGGAGACCGTGCTGGAGCTCCCCCGCGCCGAATGGCCCGCGCCCGATCCCGCTACTGGCCGCTTTGCGGTCACCGTCACGCCCCATCCCAACCCCTGACCGTTCCCATGTTCTTCCTGCAACGCTGTGCATTTCTTTTCCTATCGCTGTTCCTCTTTGAACGCGGGGCTTCCGCCACTCCCCCCGCCCTCCGCGCGGCCTACCGGTTTCCCGACGGCAAGGCGTGGTCCGCGGCCCCGGAGCTACCGGCCTACTCCTTCCACGCCCTTGACAAGGAGGGCGAACCCGTCGCCGTTTCCGATTCCGGTGTCGTGGTTTTTCGTGACAGCCGGGCCCGGTATCACCGCTGGACATGGGGCGAATGGGAGAGCCTCGAAGTTCCCGCAGGTTATGGGACCGCACTGTACCTGACTTCCAACGACACGGTCTTCGGGGTTACGAATGCCATGAACAACGAGGTCCGCTTCCTCCGAATTCCGCCCGGCCTCACGCGGCCGCAGTGGTTCAATCCTCCTCCGGGCAGTCTTCCTGACCGATACCTTACCATCATCCTCGCCGCGAACCGATGCGGCGGCATGGTTGTGCAGACCAATTCCTGCACCTTCGGGGGCTTTCCGCACAGGGACCGCACCACCGTACACCATTTCCGTTCGGAATCGAACAGCTGGCGCCAGCTCAGTCTCATCGAAAGCCTGACCACGGCCGAGTACGCCATCGAGGAAAGCGGCGACCTTTTCACCGCCTATTCCCTCAGTGACCCCGGAGACCTTGTCGGGGAATACTGGAGCGGGCGCTGGGTCGATCCGGGTCCGGCAGGCGGCCAGTACATCGACACCTTCACGAGCGAATACCGCTTCAACGCGACGGAGCTGCCCTTCGCCCCCTACGGCGTCACCGACCACGGTTCCGTCTTCGGTCTCGGCCTCGGCCCCGTCTATCATCTCCTCGTACGCGACCACTTCGGGGAACGGGCCGTCTCCGCGCCGCTGGGGGAGATTGATGAGAGCGATTTTCTCCTCACCTCACCGGTCCATGGGCGGGAAATGATCCTCAACAACAGCCGCTTCTGGCAGCGTATGGCGGAACGCGATTTCACCGGATTTCCTACCCCGCGACCCAGTCCGGATTTCCACGCCGGCCGGCTGGAGGATCTCGTGCCATCCCTGCCCGGGGAATGGAGCGAGCTGCGCGCGACCTGCGTCAGCCGCAACGGCCGTATCGGCGGTGTCGCTACATGGACCGATCCCGCTACCGGGGCGGAGAGGGACCGGCCCTTCCTGCTGCTCCCCGATGTCCTCCTGCCGGACTGGAACCGGGACGGCAGCATCGACCACTGCGACCGCCGGCTCGCCTTCGCCAGTCGGCCGTGGCGGTTCTGGTTGAACGACGACGATGACAAGGGGCCGGTCGCGCGATCCGCCCTCGACGACCTTCCCGGCGCGGCCTCACCCGATGCCGCCTCCCCGACCGTGGACGGCCTGCGCGACATCGTCGATTTTTTCCCCGTATACCTCGATCTGCGTCCATGGTTGCGCAGCCTCCCGGACCTGCGGGCTGTGGAGGTCGTGCTTCGCCACGAAGACAGCGCGCTCAACGTCGTCTTTACCAACCTGCAACCGGAGACGGTGGGCCTGCGCAACCGGACCGCCTTCGAGACCGGTTTTGGCCCCCTCCTCGATCAGCCCCTCGTCTCGGCGGAGGCATTGCAGGTATCCGCCGGCGGCCTGAAGGTGCCCCATGAGTTCCTGCAGGGCCTGCGGGAAGAGAACCGCGGGGTCCTTCTCCTCGAAGGCCTGCGGCCGACAGCAAAGCCCCTTCTTGTGGATATCTATGTGCGGGGCCGGCATGTGCGCAGCGCCGCCTTCCCCCTTTCTCTTGGTCCGGTACGCGAGATGTTTCGCGTCCTCAACCTTCGCAACGCCGATCCGAAATTCGCCGCCGCCGATCCCGGACCATGGCTCACTTCGCTCGAGGATCCGCCCAACCTTCCCGACGCCTTCCTGCGCGCCCTCGGCGGCACCCTGTCCACGCTTGTTCACATCCACGGGTTCAACTGGGGCGGCAACGCGATTCCCGCCGCCCACGCCGAGGTCTTCAAGCGGTTCTTCCAGAGCGGTTCCCCCGCCCGTTTCATCGGGGTGACCTGGTTCGCCGACGAGGGCGCCTTCAACCTTTTCAGGTCCTCCTTCGATTACAACGAAAACGTCATCAACGCCTTTCTCACCGCGCCCCTGCTCACCGGTGCCCTCGGACCCTTTGCGGGCGGTGCTACCGCCGTCTTCGCGCACAGCCTCGGGAATCTCCTCGCTGCCAGCAGCATTGTCGATCACGGCCTCGAGACCGGAAAAGCCTTCATGCTCAACGCCGCCGTTCCCAGCGAAGCCTTTCTCGGCGAACAGGACCACCAGCGCCTGCTCGTCCATCCCGATTGGAAGGACCTTGGTGATGGCGGGGAGGATTACCCTGCCCGGCTCCGCCCGGACCGCTGGGCGCGCCTTTTTTCCGGCCACGACCCCCGGGCGCGCCTGCGCTGGGACGGGCGCTTCGATGGCATGGCCGCCCGGACCGATTGCCTGCACTTCTATTCCAGCAGCGAGGAAGTCCTGCAACCGGCCGACGGCAGCATCCCTGACCTTATCCGGGAGGTGGTTCTCCACCAGCAGGGCGTTTGGGTCTACAATGAGATGGTGAAGGGAACCACGGTCCTTGCCGCCAGCCTGACCGGTGACATTCACGGCGGTTGGGGCTTCAACCGTGACCATATGACGTACCATGATCCCGGCGGTCCCGCACGGCCACCCAAGGGCGCATGGCATCCCATGAACCCTGGAAACGCGGCGGACCTTCCCGTGGACGAGCTTCGCCTTTCCCCCTTTTTCCGCCGCTTTTCCAGCGGGGACGCCGACTTTCCCGACTGGGGTGACGGCGCTTGGCTGTATGATGATGTCGCGATCGTGGAGAACCACCTGCCGGGGACGGCTTTCCCCGGGAATGACCGTCCCCGTTACATGAACCACGCGAAAATCCTCGCCGAGGCCGTTCCTGCGGTTTCGCAGCCGGCGGGCGCGGTCCCCCTGACCTCGGAACCGCTCTTCGACAACATCGACATGAGCGCGGGCTACCGCGACCCCGATTTCTGGCCGGAAAGGTCCGCCCCGGAAAAGGAGGGACGCTGGCTTCACAGCGATTACCTTAACCTCGCCTTGCCCTTTGTACACGAGCTTTACCAGCGTTGTATCGACGAAATCAAACACCCATAATCAATGAAAATAAGCAAGCACCTCCCCCTCCTCGCCTTCTTCCTGGCCCTTTCCGCATCGGGCGGCATCACCTTCACGGTGACCGACACACGCGGGCAGGCCGTGGAAAGCGCTTTCCTGCGCCTGAACACCGCCGGTGGCCCGGCCGTCGTCGCGACCGACGCCGATGGCAAAACCGTGGTTGCAGATCCTTTCGGCGGCAGCGTCTACGCGGACGTGTATCGCCCCGGCTACTACACCAGCTCCGGCTACCTCTGGTCGGGGGGTCTCGTTACGGGACCGGGCGGTCGCCTCATCCGCCGCCAGCCGCCCTCTGCATTCAACATCGTCCTGAAAAAGATCCGCCAACCGGTGCCCATGCGGTACCGTTCCTTCCGCGGTCCCGCGCCGCGCTCGGAGAGTCCGGTCGGCTTCGACCTTTACCGCATGGACTGGGTCAGCCCCCACGGTGTCGGCGAATTTCCCGACCTTCTCTTCAGCTTCGAGCACGAGGAGCAGGAGGACGGCTCGTGGTCCTCTGTCATGGAAATTTCTTTTCTTCATGAGAAGGACGGCATCCAGTCCTTCGAGGCGCCGCGTCCCTTCACCTATCCCTTCGGCAGCAACCTCCCTCCGCCCCATGAGGCCCCGCTCGAGGGGTACGATCCGCGGCTGCGCCTGGAAAAATCCCACGAGGCGGGAACCTCCTACCAGACGGGTGTCGAGGACCCGGTTAATTACCTTTTCCGCACCCGCACCGCCACCGATGAGGCGGGCCGCATCGTCCAGGCCTGCTACGGATGGATTCAGGGACAGATCCGGTACGAGACCTCTGCCGAAAACAATCCTCGCCTGCAGTTCGTGTACTACTTCAATCCCGATCCCGCTCCGGAGTCGCGCAGCCTCGAATCGTACCGGCTGGTCAGCCTGGACCGGAAAAAACGTCCCGACGACCGTCCTCTCCGTGGCGATTGAGAGGGATAAAAAACGTTTTTTCTTTGCGGTGGCTCGCGCTCCTGATGAAAACACCGCCCATGCGCGATATTCTTCTCATCACGTGGCATGGGATTCACGAACTCGAAATCTTCCCCGGTCTGCCCGACACGGGGGGTCAGAATATCTATGTCGAGAACATGGCCCAGCAGATCCACGATCTGTACCAGTGCCGGGTCATCGTCCTCAACCGGGGCGGGTTCACCCATCCCTACACGCAGCGGATGCGGGAGGGTTATTCAAAAGACCCGGACCGCGAGCTCTATGTCCTGCATATCCATGACGAGGTGGAGGCCTTCCTTCGCAAGGAATTCCTCACCCCGGCCCTCCTGAAGAAGGCGGCCAACATCGTCCCCGGCCAACTCTTCGATGGCTATCATCCCGACATGATCATCTCCCATTTCTGGGACGGCGGCATGCTGGGCCTTTACCTGTCGGAGGTGTATCCGGACACCCCCCACTTATGGGTCCCGCACGAACCCGTCGGCATGAAGCAGGCCCCCTTGCCCGTCGCGCAGTACGACGACCACAGCATCCACATTCGCCAGCGCTGCGAGGAGCGGATCATGGCCGCCGCCCAGCTCGTCGGCTCCACTTCCAAACTCGTGCGCGACGACCTCGAGACCTACTACGAGGGAACCTACAACCACAAGATCATCGACATCTTTCCCGGCGTAAACACGAACCGGTTCTGCCCACTCGAATCCGACTGCATGCCGGGATCCGCCATCAAGTACCATGCGGAATTTCTCGACCTGCCCGAGGAACTCCTGCGCAAGCCGCACATCTGCGAGTTCGGCCGCTCCGATTCCCTCAAGGACAAGGACAAGGCAGTCGAGGCCTTTGTCCGGGTAGCGCGCGAGATCGACGACCTCGTCCTTTTCATGAATCTCGACGAAAAGATGGAGCCGGAAATTGCCGCGCGGATCCATGATATCGTGGCGAAGGAAGACCTTGAGGACCGGGTCATCATCCTGAGCCCGGAGCAACTGCCGCAGACGGGACACGGCAGCGATATCATGCCCAATCTTCTCCAAACCGCGAAGGTCTTCATCACCATGTCGATCATGGAAGGCTTCGGCATGGCCGCCTGTGAAGCCGCCGCCTGCGGGGTCCCCGTCGTCGGCACCGAGCATATCCCGGTCGTTACGGATGTCATCGCCCCGGCCGGCGGCGGCAGGGTCGTCCCCGGCAAGGATGTCGAAGCCGCCGCGAAGAACATGATCGAGATCCTCCGCATGGACGAGAAGGCCTACTCCCAGACCTGCCTGAACGCCTACCAGTCCGTCATCCCCAAGTACCGCTGGGATACCATCGTCCAGGAGATGTTCGACCAGGTGCACGAAAAAGGCGTCAAAATCGACCTTTCCTGACCCCCCCACGAAAAATCAGGCCCCGCTTTCCGCGGTTCCCCGAAGCAGCGGGAGGGGTTGGTCCCGATACTGTTCCACCAGCGCGCCGATCCAGGCGTCGCGGTCCGCGACGGGCTTTTCCCGGGACGGCAGTTCTTCGTCGAATTCGTCCTTCCAGCGTCGCCGCACGTCCTCCCCGGCGTAGTAGCGCAGCCAGGCATCGGTATCGCAGCATTCCTTATACCAGTGGCCGCCTTCCACATTCGGTCCAAGGACCAGGGGATAAGGGAGAATATCGTTCTTGATTTTCCGGTACAGTTCCCGGTCGCAAAGGTGGTCGGTGAAAGCCGGGACACAATGAAAGGAGACGAGGATTTCGATCAGCTTCCGCAGCAGGCCCGACATTTCCTTATCGGACAAGCACTCGGGCTTCTCGGGCAGGGAAAGGCGGGCGCCGACCTCCTGCGCCAGATTGATTTCCCATTCCTCCCGACAAGTGTGCGCTTTCTCGAAGGCAAGGACGCTCTCAAGAAAGGCCTTATGGATTTCCGGGGGACAGTCGGGCGCTTCCCCGACCTCACCACCGAGTTGGCGTAATTCATCCTCGAGAACCTTGATCTCGCGGGCGAGTTCCCGTTTTTCTTCTCTTCGATCATTCTTTTTCATGAAGTACAGGATTCCCCCGGCAGGCGTCCTTTCCCAATAGCCGGGATCGCTCAATTTCAGGCATGCCCGCCACCTTGAATCGGTCACGGACCATGCTTGACATCATTCCCGCTCAAGCCCGTTGACCTGCAGGTAAACTCTGCTCCTATGAAAGAAGACCGCAGAAAAACCACGATGAAAGCACCTTCCGAACAATCCACTGAGAACAAAACCATCGCCATCACCGGGGTCTCCCGAGGCCTCGGTCGGGCCCTCGCCGAGGTCTTCATTGAGCGGGGGCATTTCGTTTACGGCTGCGCGCGGAACGCCGAAGCGGTTGCGGAACTGCAGCAGGCGCACAAGGGCGCGGGTGAATTCTCCGTCATCGATGTGGCGGGCGAGGACGAGGTGCAAGCGTGGGCCCGGCAGATTGTCGAGTTCCATGGCTGTCCGGACGTGCTCATCAACAACGCCGCCCTCGTGAACAGTCCCTGCAAGTTGTGGGAGATCCCTGCCCGCGAAGCGGAAACCCTTTTTGAAGTGAACGTCCTCGGGATGTTGCATCTCTTCCGTGCTTTTGTTCCGGAATTCCTTAAAAAGGGCCGCGGTATGATCATCAACATCAGCTCGGGCGCCGGCCGCATGGGATTGCCGGGGATCGGCGCCTACTGCGGTACGAAATGGGCTGTGGAGGGCCTGACCAAGTCGCTGGCCACCGAATTGCCGGAAGGCGTGGGGACCGTTGCCCTCTCCCCCGGCATGGTCGACACCGACATGCTGCGCACCTGCTTCGGCGAAGAGGCCGCAAGCCATCATGACGCCGGGCAGTGGGCCGCCACCGCTGCCGATTACATCCTCGGGATCGGGCCGGAACAATCAGGTGAATCCCTGCGCACACCCGGCGGTGCCGGTGACTGAAGCCTAACGGCGGACGAGGTCCAGCACCACCGGAAGGTGGTCGGAGCCCATGACGTCCTCCGCTTCCAGTCCGGCTTTCCGCAGGACACCCGCCGGTAGAATCCGCGTATCGAGGACGAAGGCATTCACCGCCTGCCACGAACTTTCCGAGAATCCAATAAAATCAAGCCGGATTCCCGGCCTGGCACGGCGAAAGGTGTGCAGCAGGGAGGGTTCGCCCAGCCGGCCTGGCATGGCCACCGCGAGGTCGCTGCCGTCCGTATCGAGGTGATCCATACAACGCGTGAGAATGTCCGGCGAGCCGACAAGGTTGAAGTCGCCCCCGAGGACGACAAGATCCGGGTCGGACAGGCTCGCCGCCCCGCGCATCATTTCATTGACAACGACGGACTCGGCTGCGCGGCGGGCATCCTCCGCGGAACGGATATCGGCTCCCGAGGCTTTCAAATGGACACTGGCGGTGAGCAGGCGCCCTTGTGGCGCATCGACGACCGCCCCGGCCATACGCAGGGGAAAGTCCCACCCCCCGGCTTCGACCCGGTTCCATTCGGGCAGACGGGCGATCACTTCGTGCGGGGTGACAATGCCGACGCCGCCCCACCATCCGGGTGCGCCTCCGGCAACGGCAGCAAATACGTCCTCCCCGTCCGCCACGTGCGCGTTGAACCAGGCCGCCACCTCGGCCTCGTTATCGCGTTCGCGGTCCCACTCCTGCAGCAGGATCAGGTCGGCATCGAGCGCCTTGAAGATCCGGGCAAAGCTGGCCGGTTCCTCCTGCGGGGTTCCCCAGAGGACATTATAGGCAACCACGCGGAGGGCTTCCGCCGGCTTTTCCGGAATTGCAGCGTCCGTGACAGCGGGGGCCGGATCGGCCGGAAGGACCGTTTCCACCGTGCGCACCGGGGCCACCGCCGAGCTTTCGTGGTCGATGAAGGCGATCGAGCAGCGGACGGCCCTGCTCGCGGCAAAGGCGCCCAGTTCCCGCAGGCGCTCCAGTGGCAGGGCGAACTCATAGTTCCTCGCCGCGTGCGTGGGCCCGAGTTGCCAGCCCACTTCCGCGGCCGTGTAGCGTTCGCCATCCTCCGTCCAGTCGACGAGAAAATCCGTCTCATAAGGATAATCATCCTCGCCGCGGGGATAATTCAAGTACAGCGCCGCCTCGAGGCCCTTGCCGAAAACCCCCGCCCGCCCGCTCTCGCGGTCAAGGTCGGTATCCATGCCGAGGAAAATACCGAGCCCGCTTGCCGGCAGGCCGACCTTCCCCTGTGGCAGTGAAAAGCGCCCGTACAGCCAGCCCTCGTGGACACGGAGGTAGCGCCCTTCCGGCCAGTCGTGAAAGCGCCCATCGACCCGCATCGGAACCTCCCCCTCCGCCTGCTGCCATTGCGGACCCGTCGCAGGCGGAGGATCCGCCTGCAGCTGGCTGAGCTGGATACGGTGCTGAAGCAGGTCCACCCCGTTCTTACCGACAATGCGCAGGGTGAGGACCGGATCCGGCCGGGACCAGTCCACGTCCACCGTTCCGAAATGATGACCGCGATGGAGCGTACCGACCCGGTAGCGGTTGCGTTCGAGCTTTTCCGGGCGTCCCTCACGCCATGGGT
>JAAAOD010000041.1 GCA_009908535.1 Verrucomicrobiota bacterium | reverse complement strand
GAGGGGCGTTGCCCTCACCCTCATGGAAAAGAATGTTCTCGGCTCGGCTTTGCAGTTATGTAGTGAAGATCCCATGACGGGCTTTTTTCGGACCGGCTACTGCCGGACCGGCCCCGAGGATGTCGGCAAACACACCGTCTGCGCCGAGGTCACGGAGGAATTCCTCCGCTTCAGCGCCAGTCGGGGCAATGATCTCATGACCCCGCACCCGCAATGGGGATTTCCCGGGCTCAAGCCCGGCGACCGCTGGTGCCTCTGCGCCACCCGCTGGCTCGAGGCCCATGAAGCCGACGCTGCGCCGCCGGTGGTCCTCGCCGCCACGCACGAAGCCACCCTCGACCTCATTCCCCTCGAAACCCTGCGCGCTTACGCCTGCGGATAGGGTTCTCCATCTTTTGCTTTGCTTCTTCGGCCCGTGCCCTTTCGCTTCCGCCCATGGCGAAACCGAACGTGATTCTCTTTTTCACCGACCAGCAGCGCTGGGACACCCTCGGGCTGCATGGCAACCGCGACGGACTGACGCCAAACCTCGACCGGCTTGCCCGGCAGGGAACCTTTTTCCGCGAGGCGACGACTCCACAACCGGTCTGCGGCCCCGCGCGCAGTTGTATCCAGACCGGCCAGTACGCGACCACCACGGGCGTCTGGCGCAACGGTCCGGGCCTGAAAAAGGGGACCCGCAGTCTGGCGCGCTGTTTCCGTGAAGGCGGGTACCGCACCGCCTGCATCGGCAAGTGGCACCTGTCGGAGAACACCGGCGACGGACCGGTGCCCAAACGCAACCGCGCTGGTTACGAGCATTGGCTGGCCGCGAATGTCGTCGAGCTGGTGAGCGGACCTTATGCGAGCGTTCTCTGGAACGAGGACGACGAGCCCGTCCGCCTGCCCGGTTACCGCGTCGACGCGCAGACGGACGCCGCCATCCGCCAGATCGGGGAGTTCACGACCAAGGGGCGCAAGCCTTTCATGATGTGCCTTTCTTTCCTCGAACCTCACCACCAGAACACCGATGACAGCTATCCCGCGCCCCACGGGATGGAGGACGTCGTCGGCCAGCCGCAGGTCCCGCCCGACCTGCAGGCCCTCGGCGGCAGCACCCACGAACACTGGCGCGGGTACTGCGGAATGATCAAGCGGCTCGACCAAGCCCTCGGCCGCCTCATGGACGCCCTCCACTCTCTCGGACAGGCGGACAACACCATCATCGCCTTCCTCAGCGACCACGGGTGCCATTTCAAAACCCGCAATCCCGAATACAAGCGCTCCCCGCACGAAAGCTCGGTGCGCATTCCGCTCGCCCTCTGGGGCCCCGGCTGGAATGGCGGCGGAGAACACACCGCCCCGGTCAGTCTCGTCGACCTCATGCCTTCGCTGCTCGAGAGCGCGGGGCTTCCCGTTCCCGACGAAGTCGAGGGAACTTCCTTCTTCGGCCTCACCCAGGGGAAGCCATGGCGCGGCGCCGAAGAAGCCTTCTTCCAGTTCGGGGACGGGTTTCTGCCTCCCGGGCGCGGCCTGCGGACCTCCCGCTGGAAGTACGCCGTCACCGCGGCGGGCGACGCGACCGGTCAATCCGCCGCCGAGGCTTACCACGAAACCCACCTTTATGATCTGCAGGCTGACCCGTACGAGCTGCGGAACCTCGCCGATGAACCCTCGCACGCCGAGGTCCGGAAACATTTCCGCCGCCGCCTGCGGTCTCATTGCCGGCGCGTCGAATCCGTCTCCCCGAAAATCCGCCCCGCCCCGCAAAAGGAATCTTCCGGCCAGCGGACGGTGGAGTATCCTCAGGGATGATTGCCAGCGGTGCGGAATCCTCCTCATCTTCAACCCATATGGCCATGGCTCCATTTCCCTCCGAAGATCTCTCCCGTTTTTCCCTGACGGAATTACCGTTCGATCCTCGCCCGTTTTCGATGCTTTCGCCCCGGGAGGAATCCCTTCTCTACGCCCTTGCTAAAGAAAGGTACGAAGGGGCGGGAGCGATCATTGACGCCGGGGCGTTTTTAGGCGCATCCACCCTGTGTCTCGGGGAAGGATTGCGCGAGAATCCCGCCTTCCAGTCTCGAAAAGGGGAAAACTTGCCGATCTGGCCCCCTATCCATTCGTATGATCTGTTTGTTTGTCCCGATGATGAATTCGCCCTCCGCTACTTTCCCCAGGGAACGTTGCCCGGCCATTCCATTGAGGATTCCTTCCGGCGGAACATTCGGGACGTCTCCGAATGGGTCGCCGTCCATACAGGAGATATTAAAAAACAGAGCTGGTCGTCGGGACCGGTGGAACTGCTTTTTGTCGATCTCGCCAAGTGTTGGGGAACCAATCGTAGCGTTATCGAGCTGTTTTTTCCCGCTTTGCTGCCGGGGCAATCGCTCCTTGTGCAACAGGATTTTGGCACGCCCTACGTTCCGTGGGTTCATGTCGCAATGGGCTACTACGCGAATCAATTCGAAGCGCTCGGAATGATCGGTTCCTCCACCGTCTATCGTTGCAGGGAAACGCCCTTGTCTGTCGACCTTCGCTCCATCCCTCTGTCGCAGAAATTGGAATACGCCAATATTGCCATGGAGCAGATCGGAGACCAGGCGGTTCCCTCCGTGGTCGCAAGCAAAGGCATGTTGCTTTTTATGGAGGAAAGCTTGGAGGCCTCCCTTTCGTATCTTCGGGAGCAGCGGCCGCGGATGGCCGGGAACGCCCTCGGTCTGGAATATCTAGACCTCGTTGACGGCATGGTGCGAACATGGAATATCGGATCGCATCTCGAGCGGGATATGTCGACCAAGTTTGAGCGCCTGGCTGGCGAGGAGTGAGCCGATGTCGCGAAAGATGACTAGCTCAGCAGTGCCCGTACCTTGGCCAGCTCCTCCTTGTCCCCGGTGGCTTTGTCCGGGTCGTCGCCGGTTTTCACGACAGGCTTTCCGTCGCAGGCGACCAGCTTGATGACGATGTCCGGCGCGGGGCTTCCGGGAATGTCGTTGGTGAAATACGTCCCGATGCCGAAGACGGGCCGGCAATGTTCTTCGGCGTAGCGCTGGATCGCGGCGGCCTTGTCGGGGTCGAGCCCGTCGCTGAAGACAAACCGCTTTTCGCGCGGATCCAGCCCGAGGTCCCGGTAGTGGGCGGCGCAGCGATCGACGAAGGCGAAGGGATCGCCGCTGTCCTGGCGGATGCCCGCGATGTTTGCGGCAAGGTCGCGGTCGAATTCGCGGAGAAAGAGGTCAACGGTATAGGTATCCGTCAGGCCGATACACTGTTCGGGCGTGTATGCCCGCAGCCAGTCCTCGAGGGCGCGTCGGTTCGCGCCGTCGTATCCGTGCAGGGCGGCGGTGGCCATGATCCACTCGTGGGCGATGGTGCCGACCGGGCGCAGGTTGTAGCGACGGGCAAAATACAGATTGCTGGTGCCGGTGAGGGCGCCGGGGGCTGTTTCGTCGTTGGCGTCCATCAGCCCCCGCAGGGCCGCCTCCTGCATGGCGAGGGAACGCCGCCGGCGCGTGCCGAAGTCCGCGTAGTGGCAACCGGCCTCCACGAGCGCTTTTCCCTTTTTCCGGGAACGCGCACGGTATTCCCGCGGATCGGGCGGGTCCCCGGCGTCCACCTCCTCGAAATGACATTCCGAGACAATGGCGAGCAACGGAACCTCCCAGAGAATCGTTCGTTCCCATGGTCCTTCAATGGAGAGGGAGAAGCCGTTCCCGTCCTTCCTCACCGCGACTTCCTCCGGATCGAAACGGTACGCCGAAAGCCAATCAAGGTAATCTTCGGCAAACCAGCCCGTGGCAAGAAGCCATTCCCGTTCCTCCGGGCCGAGGGTGAGACCGCGCATCCGCTCGATTTCCTCCCGCATGCGCCGGACGGCGCGGTCGGAAAACACCGTCCGCCGGGACCGTTCGATAAAGGCATAACGGACCGGCAGGCCGGGATGCAGCCGGCGCACCGCCTGCTGCATCGTCAGCTTGTAGAGGTCGGTATCGAGAAGCGATGGGATCATGGGGAAGGTAGGTTACGGAGATTCCGCCGTCGACGCAATGCCGTCGAGGAATCGGGTGCGGTAGCGGGCCAAAGTCTTACGACTTCGGCTACTATCTGAAGCGTAGCCGAACTCGTGAGAGTTTGGTCCCGTTCGCCGTAGCCGAAGTCGTGAGAGTTTGGTCCCGTTCGCCGTAGCCGAAGTCGTAAGACGTTGGCCCGCCCTTCCGTAACCGTCCCCGGCGTTCCTCAGCCCTCTTCCTTCTTTTTCTTCAGCCGTTCGATGACTTTCTCTTCCAGTTCCCGGGGCATTTCCTCGTAGTGGGAGAAGGTCTCGGAATGAAAGCCGCGGCCGCCGGTAATGGAACGAAGGGTGGTGCTGTAGCGATAAAGTTCCATCGCCGGCGCATTGGCGTTGATGACCTGGAATTTTCCCTCGGCGTCCATGCCCTGGATGCGGCCGCGCCGGCTGGAAATATCGCCCATGACGTCGCCCATGAAGTCCTCCGGCACCTTCACCTGGATGGACATGATCGGTTCGAGCAGGCAGGGCGCGGCCTCCATGAAGGCGCTGCGGAAGGCTTCCTTGCCGGCGATCTGGAAGGCGATGTCCTTCGAATCCACCGGGTGCATCTTGCCGTCGTAAAAGTCGATCTTCACGTCGGTGACGTGGCAGCCGGCGAGGACGCCCTCCGTGCAGGCGCTGTTGACGCCCTTCTCGACGGAGGGAACAAAAACGCGGTCGACGTTCTGCCCGACGAGGGATTCCGTGAACTGGACGCCGGAATCGCGCGGGAGCGGTTCGATCCGCATCCACACCTCGGCGAACTGGCCGGCGCCGCCGGTCTGCTTTTTGTGGCGGTACTTGCCCTCGGCTTTCTTCCGGATCGTTTCGCGGAAGGCGATCTTCGGTTCGCGCAGGCTGATATCGACGCCGAAGCGTCGTTTGAGGCGGCCTTTGATGACCTCGAGGTGGAGCTCGCCCTGTCCGGAAAGGACGAGTTCGCCCGTCTCCTGATTGTTGACGTAGAGGAAGGTTGGATCCTCCTCGTGCAGGGTGGCCAGACCTTCGGCGAGTTTGTCTTCATCGCCTTTGGCCTCGACTTCGAGCGCGCCGTGGATGTTCGGTTTCGGATACTCGACCGCAGGCAGCGTCACTTTGCGCTGCGGAGAACAGAGCGTGTTGCCGGTGTGGGTGTCGCGCAGCTTCACCATCACCCCGATGTCGCCGGGGCCGAGGGCCTCCAGCGATTCGCGCTCGTGACCCTGCAGGGCATAGATCTGGCCGATTTTTTCCGGGCACTCCTTGTCCGTGTTGAACAATTCCATGCCCTGCTGGATCCGGCCCGCATAGAGCCGGCAGAAAGACAGCTCGCCCACGTGCGGCTCGCTGATCGTCTTGAAAATGTAGCAGGCGGGCTCCTTGTCCTTGAGGGAAATCTCCGTCGGTTCGCCTTTGTCATCAATGGCGGGAACGGTTTTCCGGTCCACCGGGCTGCTGCCGTACTTGGCAATGAAATCCATCAGCCGCGCGACCCCGACATTGGTCGTGGAGGAGGTGACGAACAACGGAATAAAGGACTCCGCCTGGATGGCGGCGTGCACCCCTTCGCGTAATTGTTCCTCACTCAGGCTGCCCTGGTCGAAAAAGGTTTCCAGCAGCGAGTCGTCCGCCTCGGCGACGAATTCGATCAGCTCGCGGTGCATTTCCTCGACGCGTTCCTTCCACGAACCCTCGGCGGGCCTCTCCGCATATTCGCCGGAACCGTCCGTCTTGTAGTCGATCTCCTCCGAGCGCATGACATCAAGGAGCCTGCTGAAGCCGGGGCCGGCGTTCATCGGGATCGTCATGGGGAAAACCTTGTTGCCGAAGTGACCGCGCAGGTCCTCCAGCAGGGAATCGAAGTCCACGTTTTCGCGGTCGCAGCCGTTGACGACGATCATCTTCGGGATCCCGTAGCTGTCGGCGTATTCCCAGACCTGGTCCGTCCCCAGTTCCGCGCCGTTGTTGGCGTTGATGACGACAAGGGCGAAGTCCCCGACGCGGAGGGCGCCGAGACCCTCGCTGATGAAGTCGAGATAGCCGGGCGTATCGATAATGTTGAATTTTCGGTCCATCCACTCCGTATGCAGGAGCGAGGCATGGACGGAAATCTGCCGCTCTTTTTCGCTGGCATGGTAGTCGGAAACGGTGGATCCCGCTTCCACGGAGCCCATGCGCTTGATGACGCCCGCGCAGCGCAGCATGGCCTCGGTTAACATCGTCTTGCCGGCAGCCTGATGGCCCACCACGGCAAAGTTACGGATATGTTCGGGGGAGTAGACTTTCATGAAAATTCTCTGAATTTCGGTGGAGGGGCGGAGCCTATAACCGCGACTTTTCTTGCCAAGCGCAAAACCTTGTCATTCAGCACGATTCCTCGGGAAGAACCGGATTCCGGAGACGGCCGATGCCTTCGATCTCCACTTCGTAGACATCGCCGGGTTGCAGATAACGCGGCGGCTGCCGGGCTGCCCCGACGCCCGCGGGAGTTCCCGTGAGAATGACCGTTCCCGCCGGCAGGGTGGTGCTGCCGCTGAGAAAGGCGATCAGTTCGGGGACGGAAAAGATCAGGTCGGAGGTGCGGGCGTCCTGCATCAGCTCCCCGTTCAGCCAGCCGCGGATGCGCAGGTCGGCGGCATTCGGGAGTTCATCCGGTGTCACCAGCCGCGGTCCCAGCGGGCAGAAGGTGTCGAATCCCTTGCCGCGGCAGAATTGGCCGCCGCCCCATTCCTTCTGCCAGTCGCGCGCGCTCACGTCATTGGCCGCCGTGTAGCCGAGGATGGAATCCCCGGCCTCCTCCGGGGAAAGGTTCCGGCAGGGCCGGTTGAGGACCACCGCCAGCTCCGCCTCGAAATCGACCTTGTCGCTGCGCAGGCCGCGCGGAAGGCGGATCGGTTCCTCCGGGTCCTGGAGGCTGTGCGGCATCTTCAGGAAAAAGACCGGCCGCTCAGGCAATTTCCCCTTCATTTCGAGGGCGTGGGCGCGGTAATTCTGCGCGATGCCGATAATGACCGGGGGAACGATGGGAGCGAGGCGGCGGCGGATGGGAAGCTCCCGGGAAACCTTCCGGGAACCTGAAAGCAGGTCCCCCTCCATCAGCATCCCTGTCCCTTTCTTTTCTTCGCTGAGGTGAACGATACAGCCGCTGTCGTCGTATGTGCGGACTATCTGCATGACGGTGTTTCCGGTGCAGGCTGTAAAAAAGCCTCGACAAAGGAAAGGCTA
Organism: Verrucomicrobiota bacterium; assembly: GCA_009908535.1. Taxonomy (GTDB): domain Bacteria; phylum Verrucomicrobiota; class Verrucomicrobiia; order Opitutales; family Oceanipulchritudinaceae; genus Oceanipulchritudo. The sequence goes on along the minus strand of JAAAOD010000041.1, from coordinate 6,719 downwards.
ATGATCTATTACCTAGCGGTTTACGTACCGACTAAGAATAGGCTTTTTGCCTGCCACTGGAATGAGAAAGAAAATCGTATCGCCGAGAAAGTTCGTCAAGCCGTCTTTTACCTACCTGATCGAGAAGAAACGGGACGGAGGAGAATTCACGCAGGATGAAATCCGTTTTATGGTGGATTCCATTATCGACAAGGAGATGCCTTCGCACCAGCTGGCCGCTCTTTGCAGCGTGGTTTATTTTCAGGGGATGAGCGCGCAGGAAACCGCCACCCTTGCCGAGGAAATGATGCTTTCCGGCGAAGTCATCGACCTTTCCCGTATCACGAAACCCAAGATCGACAAGTATTCCACCGGCGGCGTCGGGGACAAGACTTCCCTCGTTCTCGTACCCCTCGCTGCTGCCTGCGGCGTGGTCATGCCGACGATGAATGGCGTCGACGAGGAGTTTGTCATCAGCAATCTCGACAAGCTGAGCGCCCTTCCGGGCTTCAACCCGAAGCTGGAGCTCGACACCTTTGTCGATCAGCTCAGCAGTCTTGGCTGTGCCATCGCCGCCCAGTCTCCGGACATTGCTCCGGTCGACGAGGTTATTTACCGGATGCGGCAGCAGACCGCGACCATCCCGAGTTTGCCCCTGATCACCTCTTCCGTCCTCAGCCGCAAACTCGCGCAGGGCGCGGAGGGCCTTGTTGTCGACGTCAAGTGGGGCAACGGCAGTTTCATTAAGGATGTCGAGCAGGCGCGCCAGCTCGCCCGTTCCATCACCCGCGTCGGACGTTCCATGAAGCGGCGCTGCGTAGCCCTGGTCACGGACATGAACCAGCCCCTCGGGGATACCGTCGGAACCGGCCTTGAAATCAAGGAAGCGATCCAGCTCCTGAAGGGCGAGGGACCCGAAGACCTGCAGGAACTCGTTCTCAAGCTCGGCATGGAGATCGTCCGGCTGGCTGGCGTGGCGGGGTCGACGCTCTCGGCGAAGCAGACCGTCCAGCGCGCCTTGAAGGAAGGAACCGCCTTTGAAAAATTCCGGGAAATGATCACCACGCAGGGTGGCCGTGCCTCCTGGATTGATAATCCGGAAAAGTTCCCCGAGGCGAAATACGTCCGTAAGCTGCCCGCTCCCAAGCGCGGCTACGTGCACACCATCAATGCCGGCATGATTGCCCGCGGCGTGCAACTGCTCGCCGTCGGCAGCGGAAAATCGAAGAAGCTCGACCCCGCTGTCGGGGTCTCCGAGATCAAGAAAGTCGGTACCCAGGTCAAGCAAGGCGAGCCCCTCATGATGATCCACTACAACGACGAGGCCAAGCTCGAGGGGGCCCTCGAGTATCTCAAGTCGGCCTACCGGCTCGCTCCCAAGCGTCCGAACACGCCGGATCTCGTCGTGGAGCGCGTGGCGTAGTCAGCCCGGGTAAGCCGGGTCGGGTCGCGTTAGCCCAGCCCGACCTCGGACATCCGGATCGCCTTGAGCATTCCGGTGGCCTTGTTGACGGTTTCCATGTATTCGGAGGAGGGCACGGAATCGGCGACGAGGCCAGCGCCGCTCTGCACATGGATCCGCTGGTCGCGGAGGAGGGCGGTGCGGATGGCGATGCAGGAATCGAGGTTGCCGTCGTAGGAGAAGTAGCAGACGGCCCCGGCGTAGGGTCCCCGCTGCTCCCGTTCCTGTTCGGCGATGATCTGCATGGCGCGGATTTTCGGGGCGCCGCTGACGGTTCCGGCGGGAAAGGTGGCGCGCATGAGGTCGTAGGCGTTGCGGGGGTCGTCGATCCGGCCCTCCACCTGCGAGACGATGTGCATGACGTGCGAGTAGCGCTCGACGATCATGTACTCGGGCACTTGGACGCTGCCGTACTTGCAGACGCGGCCGAGGTCGTTGCGGGCGAGATCCACGAGCATGAGGTGTTCGGCCCGCTCCTTTTCGTCCGCGAGGAGATCCTTTTCGTAGGCCTGATCCTCGGCAAGGGTGCCCCCGCGGGGACGGGTCCCGGCGATGGGACGGACCTCGGCAAGGCCGTCGGTCAGCCGCACATGGACCTCCGGCGAAGCCCCGACGAGGGCATACGGACCGGTATCGAGGAGGACCATGTAGGGGGAGGGATTGACCGTGCGGAGAACACGGTAGAGGTCCAGCGGCGAGCGCGTGAAGGGGCGTTCGAAGCGCTGGCTGCCGACCACCTGGATGACATCCCCGGCGCGGATGTATTCCTTGCAGGCCTCGACCATGGATTCGAATTGCGGACGGGTGAAATTGCCCTCCGGAACCTCCACCCCGCCCTTCACCGCGGGGACAGGAATGGTCGGGATGGAGCGGCCGGTGCGAAGGGACTCGGCAAGGTGGGCGAGGTCCGCGGAGGCCCGGTCGTAGGCAAGGTCCACGCTTCCCGCCTCGGGGATGTGGGCGTTGACGAGCAGGCGGATGGTCTGCCGGGCGCGGTCGAAAATGACGAGTTTGTCGGTGATGAGAAAGTGCGCCACCGGCATCTTCAGGACATCGCGCCCGGCCAGCGGGACCGTCGGCTCGACGGCATGGATATATTCGTAGGCAAGGTAGCCGACCGCACCGCCCATGAAGCGCGGCATCCCCGGGAGCCGGACCGGATGGTAGCGGGCCATTTCCTCCTCGAGAACAGTGAGGGGATCGGTCGGGCAGGGGAAGCGGACTTCCTCACCGCCGCGCTCGCGGATGATCGCCTCCCCGCCGAGATGCAGTTCCATCGTCTTCCGCGGCTGAAAACCGATGAAGGAATAGCGGTTGAGATGCGCTCCTCCCTCGATCGATTCGAGGAGAAAAGCGGGCTCGCCGTTGGCCTTGAGCTTCGCGTAGACCGAGACGGGGGTCTCGAAATCCCCCATCAGGTCGGTATAGACGGGAACGAGGTTGCCGTCGCCGGCGAGTTTGCGGAATTCGGCGCGGGTGGGAAAAACTTCCATGAAGCGAAGGGAACGTTATTCGACCGTCACGCTCTTGGCGAGGTTGCGTGGCTTGTCCACGTCGCAGGCGCGCTCGACCGCGATGTAGTAGGAAAGCAACTGCATCGGCACCGAGACGAGGACGGCGTGGTTGACCTCGTGGGTTTCCGGCAGGTGGATCACCTCGTCGGCCAGATCCTGCGGGAACTCCTTCCCGGCGTCCGTGATCGCGATAACGGGACCGCGCCGGGCCTTGATTTCCTGGATGTTGGCGAGCGATTTCTTGTAGATCTCGCCTTTCAGGGCGATGGCCACCGTCGGGCATTCCGGACTGATCAGGGCGATGGGCCCATGCTTCATTTCCGCGGCCGGGTATCCTTCGGCATGGATGTACGAAATTTCCTTCAACTTGAGCGCGCCTTCAAGGGCGATCGGGAACATCAGCTGGCGACCAAGGAAGAGGAAATCCTCGAAGCGCGCGTACTTTTTCGCGATGGCTTCGATCTTTTCCGCCTGGGACAGGGCCTGCGCGATCAGCCCGGGCGCCTTGCGCAGGGCGGAGACCATGGTGCAGCCGTCGGAATAGCTCATGTCCCGCATGCGTCCGAAGTAGAGGCCCAGCATGGCCGCAATGTGGCACTGCGCGGTGAAGGCCTTCGTCGAGGCCACACCGATTTCCGGCCCGCTGTGCTGGTAGATCCCCCCATCGTTTTCGCGGGCGATGGTGGAGCCGACGACATTGGTGATGCCGAGAACGCGGTAACCCTTGCGCTGAGCCTCCCGCTGGGCCTCGAGCGTGTCGATCGTCTCCCCGCTCTGGCTCAAAGTGAAGACGAGAGTGTTCTTCTCAAGAGGTGCGTTCCGGTACCGGAATTCGCTCGAGTATTCCACCTCCACCGGAATGCGGGCGAATTTCTCGATGAGGTATTCGGCGACGAGGCAGGCGTGCCACGCCGTTCCGCAACCGAGAAAGAGGATACGGTCGACCTGGCGGAGTTCCCGCGGCTCGATGTTGAGCCCTCCGAACTGCGCCGTGCTGCCATCCTGCGAGAACCGTCCGCGCATGGCGTTCTCCAGCGCCATCGGCTGCTCGAAAATCTCCTTCTGCATGAAGTGCGTGTAGGAACCGAGCTCGGCGTCCTCGATGTCCCAGCTGATGGTGTCGACCACCGGCGAGATCGCGACTTCATCAAGCGTCGTGACCGAAAAATCCTCCTGGGAAAGGACGGCGAGCTGCCCGTCGTCGAGATAGACGACATTCTGGGTGCGGCCGGCGAAGGCCGTCACGTCGGAGGCGAGAAAGTTCTCGCCGTTGCCGACGCCGATGACGAGGGGGCTTCCCTTGCGCGCGCCGAAGAGCAGATCCGGCATGTCCGCACAGAGGAGGGCGATCCCGTAGGTTCCCTCGACCTGGGCGAGGGCCGCCCGCAAGGCCTTCATGAGCGCTTCGCGCGGTTTGCCCTCGTTGACCGGATCCTGCAACTCGGCCGCGTATAACAGGGCGATGAGATTGACGAGCGTCTCCGAATCGGTCTCGCTTTCGAATTCCACGCCCTTGCCGATGAGTTCGCGTTTGATGAGGCCGTAGTTTTCAATGACGCCGTTGTGGACAAGGGAAAGGCGCCCGTCGTGGGAAAGGTGCGGGTGCGCGTTCTGGTTGGTAACGCCGCCGTGGGTGGCCCATCGCGTGTGCGAAATCCCGATCGTTCCGGCATCGGGGGCCCGCATCGCTTCCTGATACAAGTCCTGCACCCGGCCGGTGCGCTTGAGGGTTTGAAACCCTTCCCCGTTGCGAATGGAAATACCCGCGGAATCGTAGCCGCGGTATTCCAAACGCCGGAGTCCGTCAAGGAGGACGGAAGCCGCCGCCTGTTTCCCGATATAGCCGACAATGCCACACATAATTGCGTTGCATCTGAAATGCACTGATTTCATATAGCAAGCCCAGAAGCGCATCGCGAACCGGACCGGAAGCCCCCATGAAGTCAAAAGTTATTTGTGTGATTATGGGAGGCGGGCGCGGCACCCGCCTCCACCCCCTTACCGCCGAACGCTGTAAGCCGGCCGTCCCGCTCGCGGGGAAGTACCGTCTCGTCGATATCCCGATCAGCAACTGCCTGCATTCCCAGCTGAACCGCATCTTCGTCCTCACTCAGTTCAATACCGCCTCCCTGCATCGCCACATCCAGGAATCCTACAAGTTCGATCCCTTTGGCGGGGGCTTTGTCGATATCCTTTCCGCCGAGCAGACCCAGCGTGGCGATTCCTGGTACCAGGGGACCGCCGACGCCGTGCGGCAGAACCTTCACCACTTCGATGCGCAGGAGGAAGACCTGATCCTCATCCTGTCCGGGGACCAGCTCTACCAGATGGACCTCTCCGCCTTGATCGAACAGCACCGGGAGACGGAGTCCGGGGTGACGATCGCCGCCAAGGCCATGGTGCGCGAGCAGGTGTCCGGTCTCGGGCTCATGCGCGTGCAGGACGATCTTTCCATCCTCGAGTTTGCGGAAAAACCCTCCGATCCCAAGGTGATCGAAGGGCTGACCCTGAGCGATCAACTGAGTACCGGGCTTCCCGGGTATCCGGACCAGAAATACGTCCTCGCGAATATGGGCATCTACTGTTTTACAATGCGCGTTCTTCGCGAGGCGCTGGACAGTCCCTACACCGACTTCGGGGGCGAGGTGATTCCGGACCTGCTCGGAAAGGTGGAGATGCGCGGCTTCGTCTTTGACCAGTACTGGGAGGACATCGGCACGGTGCGCTCCTTTTTCGAGGCCAATCTCAGCCTCACCGACGATGTCCCCCCCTTTAATTTTTTTGACGGAGCCAATCCGGTCTACTCCCGTGCCCGGTTTCTTCCCGCTTCCAAAATCAATGGCATGGTCATGCGCCGTGGGATCATTGCCGGCGGTTGCATCGTCAGCGAATGCGAGCTGGAACGCGTGGTCATTGGCGTGCGCGCCATGATCGACCGGGGGACGGTGTTTAAAAATGTCGTCATGATGGGGGGCGATCTCTTTGAGAATGACGAAGACCGTATAAAAAACCGGGATCTGCAGCGGCCGAACATCGGCGTCGGCGAGAATTGCTTTATCGAGAATGCCATCATCGACAAGAATGCTCGCATCGGCGACAATGTCCGCCTCTCTCCGGAGGGCAAACCGGATATGTATCAGAGTGGTGACATTATTGTCCGGGACGGGGTCCTCATCGTTATGAAGAACGGCGTTGTTCCCGACGGAACCGTCGTCTGAGCGGCTGTCGACTGCCTTCCGTGCAACCATGCGGAAGATCCTCCATATCGACATGGACTGTTTCTACGCGGCCATCGAGTGCCGCGACGATGCCTCGTTGCGGGGCCGACCGGTGGGCGTGGGCGGGGGCGGTCAGCGCGGCGTCCTCAGCACCTGCAATTACGAGGCCCGGAAGTACGGCTGCCGCTCCGCGATGCCCCTGTTCAAGGCGCTCGAGCTTTGTCCCCAGCTGATCGTGAAGCCGCCCCGTTTCGAGGTCTACCGCAGGGAATCCCGCCGCATCCGGGCAATATTCTCCCGTTACACCTCTCAGATCGAGCCGCTTTCCCTGGACGAGGCCTTCCTTGATGTCACTTATCAGAGACGTTACGCCTGGGAGATCGCCCGCGAAATCCGCCAATCGATCCGCGGGGAAACGGGGCTGACGGCCAGTGCGGGAGTGGCTCCGAACAAGATGCTGGCCAAGATTGCCAGCGACTGGCGCAAGCCGGATGGGCAGTTCGCCGTTCTTCCGGATGAAGTGGAGGCCTTCATGAAGGACCTTCC
>JAAAOD010000122.1 GCA_009908535.1 Verrucomicrobiota bacterium | reverse complement strand
AAGAAGAGTGCAAGCAGGTGGTGCTGGACATCATTGCCGAGATTGCTCCGGACGAGGACCTCGCCGAGGTGAATCCGGACGTGCGCCTGCGGGATCAACTGGATCTGGATTCGATGGATTTTCTCGATATCGTCATGGAGCTGCGCAAGCAGCACGGCATCGAAGTTCCCGAGGAAGATTATCAGCAATTGGCGAGCCTTGAGAGCTGCGCTGATTACCTGACGCCGAAGTTCAACGCGGTGAAGGCCTGAGGCCGGGTCCCGCCGCGGGCTGGCAAGGGACATGGCATCCGAGCAGGAGGCGGAATCGTTTGATGTCCTGATCATCGGCTGCGGCATGGCCGGTCTGGCCGCCGGCATCCGCTTGGCGACCTTCGACCAGAAGGTGCTGATCGTCGAGAAGCACAACGCACCCGGGGGCTTGAACAGCTTTTACTTCCAGCGTGGGCGGAAGTTTGATGTCGGCCTTCACGCAGTCACGAATTTCAGTTCCGGCCGTGGCCGGCGGACCCCGCTGCAGAAGCTGCTGCGGCAACTGCGCCTTCCCCCGGAGAGCTTTGCCCTTTCTCCGCAGAACGGGAGCCGCATCGCCTTTCCGGGGCGCGACCTGCGCTTTGCCAACGATATTTCCCTTCTGGAGAGTGAAGTGGCGCGCGAATTTCCCGGCGAGGTGGACGGGTTCCGCGCTCTGCGCCAGGCGGTGCTTGATTTTGACGCCCTTGATCTGGAGAAGGAGGGCCCCGGTGCGCGTGAGGTGGTGGGCCGGTACATCGCGGATCCGGTACTTCGGGACATGCTTTTCTGTCCCCTCATGTACTACGGCAGTTCCACCGAGCACGACATGCCTTTCACGCAATTCGTGACCCTCTGGCGGGCCATCTTCGAGGAGGGCTTCGGCAGGCCGCTGGAGGGCGTGCGGGTGGTGATCCGGGCCCTGCTGGCGCGCTACCGGGAACTCGGTGGGAAGCGGCGCATGCGCTGCGGCGTCCGGCGCATCGTCCAGGATGGCCGGCGTGTGCAGGCGGTGGAACTGGAAAGCGGCGAGACGGTCACGGCGCGCCGGATTATCTCCACCATCGGCTGGCCGGAGACATTGCTGTTGTGCGGACGGGAGGAGACGGACGAGGAAATCGAGCGTTGTACCGGTGCCCTCAGCTTTGCGGAAGGCATCACCGTCTCCGACCGGCAACCGGCCGAGATGGGTTGCGGGGAGACGATCATTTTCTATAACGACAGCGAGCGCTTCGCTTACGAAGGGGCTCAAAATCCCATCGATCTGCGTTCGGGTGTGATCTGTTTTCCGAACAATTATCGCTATCCGGATGGCGGGCAGTTGCCGGAAGGCCTTCTTCGCGTCACCTCCATCGCCAGTTATCCTTACTGGACCTCGCTGGAGGAAGAAGCTTACCGGCGCGAGAAAGCGGCTTGGTTTCCCCGCATGCAGGAGAGCGCGCTGCGCTTTCTTCCGGGCATGAAGGCGGAGTCACTTCGGGAGGCGACCGTTCATACGGACATGTTCACCCCGCGGACAATCCGCCATTTCACCTCCCACCTGGGCGGCGCGGTTTACGGTTCACCGGTGAAGATGCGCACCGGGGAAACCTTTCTGGACAATCTTTATCTAGCCGGGACGGACCAGGGGTTCCTCGGGATTATCGGGGCGATGTTGAGCGGTGTCAGCATGGCGAACCGGCATGTTCTCAGCAAACTTGCGGGAAGCGGCTGAAGGGAGTCAGGGCGATGGGAGTCGGCATTGAAGTCGTGCGGGAATTTTATGATCAGGCCAATGTGGTGGAGCATTACCGCCGGGCCACCGCCGCCGTGGGCCTGTGGGCATCGGAAGAACTCATTTTACGGGAAGTCTTTTCCCCGGGCGACCGGATCCTTGAACTGGGGACCGGCACAGGGCGGATAGCCGTCGGGCTGGCGGAACTGGGGTATCGGAACCTTCTCGGAATCGAGCTTTCCCGCCCGATGGTAAAGGAGGCGCGCCGGATCGCGCAGCTGCTGGAGCTTTCCATCGCCTTCCGGCAAGGGGATGCGACGCAGCTCAAGTTCGAGGACAATCTGTTCGAAGGAGCGATCTTTGGGTTTAACGGCTTGATGCAGATTCCCGGACGCGAGCAGCGGCGCGCCGCCCTGCGGGAAATCCGCCGCGTCCTCCAGCCGGGACGGTCTTTCGTCTTCACGGCCCATGACCGCGAAAACCCGAAGTACCGCAATTACTGGAAGCAGGAACGGAAGCGGTGGAGCCAAGGCGACCAGGATCCGGACCTGACCGATTTCGGCGACCGCTATGAGGACACCGACCTCGGGCGGCTGTTCATCCATGTTCCAACGGTAAAGGAAGTGCGCGAGGACCTGAAGGCGACCGGCTGGATCTGCGAATGGGAACGACCGCGTTCCGCGCTCGCGAACGAGCCTTTCCCCGTGCGGGAATTTTCCGATGAATGCCGCTTTTATCTCGCCCGTAAATGCGGGGAAACGGGCCCTCCTTAATCGCCGGGTTGGCGCTGAGCCGCGGCGCGGCGCTTGAATTCCACTGCCTCCTTGCGGCGGAAGTTGGGGGAGCGCAGTTCCGCGAGGGGCAGCCGGATCTCTCCGCCCACGGAAAGGATGGCCTCCTCGGTCCTGATCTGCTGCTGTTCCAGTTCCTCGGTCTTTTCTTTCAGGGCCTGATTCTCCTCGCGAAGGGCCACCAGGCGGGATTCCTGTTCTTCTAATTGCCGTTCCAGCTGACGACTCCTTTCCTCCACCTCCACGGGTTTTTCTGTTCCTGCGGGTGCCGGTGCAATCGCGGGGGCGGCGGCTTTGGACCTTGCTTCCTCAAGGGAGGCGAGCGCTTCGCGGGCCTTATCCTGGGCCGCTTGGAGTTCGCGCATCCGTTCGGCCAGTTCGGCGCGGGCCTCCTCGGCTTCGCGCCGTTCCCGGGCCTCGCGCTGCAGGCGTTTATTGAGGCGGGCGACCAGTTCTTCGCGCTCGCGCCGCTCCTCTTCCGCCTTGGCTTCGGCCATGCGTTTCGCCTCGGCGGCTCTGGCGGCGAGTTCTTTCGCCTCTTCCTGCTCCTTGCGCAGGGCCCGCGCCTCCTCGGCAAGGCGGGCCTGTTCCTCGGTAAGTTGCTCCAGTTCGCCCCGGAGTTGTTGCTCCTGTTGCTGCTCCTGGGCGCGCGTGACGAAAAAGAGGGCATAGCCGGCAACAGCCAGCAGGCCGAGGACGATCAAAGCGGGAATCGGGTTTTTCATAAGCGGCTCCGGTACAAACAGTGTACAAAACCGCACGCCCCCTTCAAGGAAATAGCAATCAGCCGGTCCGCAATCGCGGAATGGCGTCAACGAGTTGACGCGTGTAGGGATGCGCGGGTTGGCGGAGTACTTCGCCGGCGGGACCGGATTCGACGATCCGGCCCTCCTGCATGACAAGGAGCCGGTCGCAGATCTGGTAAAGCAGGCTCAAATCATGGGAAATGAAGAGCGTGGCGAGGCCGCGCCGCCGGTTCAAGTCCTGCAGAAGACCGATGATCCGCTTCTGCGTTGTCGTATCGAGGGCCGTGGTCGGCTCATCGGCGATGAGGATTTCCGGTTCTCCGCAGAGCGCGCAGGCGATGGCGAGGCGTTGCAGCATGCCCCCGCTGAACATGGAGGGGAAGGCATTGAATACGGCGGGTTTGGGATCGATCCCCACCTCGGACAGGGCCGCCGCGGCCTGTTCACGGGCCCGCCGGCGGGATAGCCGACTGCTCAGGCGCAGGACTTCCTCCAGTTGTTTCCCGATGGTGAAAAGCGGATGGAAGGAGGCGGACGGTTCCTGAAAAATATAGCGCAGCCGTCGCTGGCGGATCTTGCGCAGGGTTTGGCGATTTGTGGTGAGGAGGTTGTCCTTCCTTCCCTGGAGGCGGACGCTCCCTTCGTACCGGGCATAGGCACCAAGAGGCAGGAGGCGTGTCAGGGCGAAGGCGGTCACTGATTTCCCGCTACCGCTTTCCCCGGCAAGGCCAAGGATTTCTCCTTTTCGGAGGTCAAACCCAACACCGCGGACCGCTTCGATCGGCGGGTGCCCAAGGCGCACCTGCAGGTTGTTCACCTCGAGAAGCGGTCTGGCCGGCGCTGGATCGGCTGTCTCCATGCAGGGGCCTAACGCAGTAATTCGGGCTGGGCGGCAAAACCTCCGGGCTCCTCCCCGGCCACTTCCCATCCGCGCGGGGTGAGGACGCGTCCCTGCGGAGTGCGCTGCAGGTAGCCCTCCTGGATGAGGTATGGCTCATGGACTTCCTCGAGCGTATGCGGTTCCTCGCCTACGGCGACGGCGAGGGTGCCGAGGCCGACGGGACCGCCCTTGTAGTTGCGGGCAAGGAGAAAGAGCAGTTGCTTGTCCATCTCGTCGAGCCCGCGCTCGTCGATTTCAAGGAGGGAAAGGGCGGCGGCGGCGACCTCCCGGTCGATCCTACCCTCGGCCCGTTCCTCGGCATAATCGCGGACAAACTGGATGAGGTTATTGGCGATCCGGGGCGTGCCCCGTGCGCGGCGGGCGATTTCGCCTTTGCCCCCGTCGTCGATGCACACCCCGAGAAGCCCACAGGTCCGCTCCACGATCCCGACGAGATCGCCTTTCCCGTAGTAATGCAACCGGGACTGGAGGATGAAGCGGCTGCGCAGGGGCGCGGTAAGCAGGCCCATTCGGGTGGTGGCGCCAATGAGGGTGAAGCGGGGAATATCGAGACGGACCGAGCGCGCGTTCGGTCCCTGGTCGAGCATGATGTCGATGCGGAAGTCCTCCATGGCGCTGTAGAGGTATTCCTCGACCGTCTTGGGAACGCGGTGGATCTCGTCAATAAAGAGGACATCGCCCTCGGCGAGGTTGGTCAGCATGCCGGCGAGGTCTCCGGGCCGCTCCACGACGGGGCCGCTGGTGATGTGCACGTCTTTTCCCATGACATGCCCGATAATGTGCGCGAGGGTCGTTTTTCCGAGACCGGGCGGGCCGCTGAGGAGGACGTGGTTCATCACGTCGGAGCGTTTGCGTGCTGCGCCGGTCATGATGCGGAGGCGTTCCACGGTGCGCGGTTGACCGCGAAACTCCTCAAAGGTCGGCGGGCGCAGCGCCGCCTCCGCGGATGCCTCCTTCTGCAGCGCCCTGGCGAGAAACTCCTTTCCTTTGGGTTCGTCTTCCATTGGCTCTTTTCTACCACTCACCGAGCTCATCGCGAATGGCCTCTTCATCGACCCGTTCGACGACCGCGCCCAGTTGCTGCAGGCGGATTTCCAGTTGTTCGTATCCCCGGTCGAGGTGGTAAATGCGGCGGATATAAGTGGTGCCTTCGCCGGCGAGGCCGGCGAGAACGAGGGAGGCGCTGGCGCGCAGGTCCGAGGCCATGACGGGTGCGCCGAAAAGCCGGTCCGAGCCGCGGACAACGGCGGAGGGGCCCTCCATGGAAATATCCGCCCCCATGCGGAGCAGTTCCGGCACATGCATGAAGCGGTTCGGGTAAATCCTCTCGGTGAAAAAGCTGAGACCGGGGGTCAGGGCCATGACCGCCATCATCTGCGCTTGCAGGTCGGTGGGAAAACCGGGATGGGGAAGGGTGATGATCTCGACCGGACGGCGGGACTTGTCCTGGGGGAGGACGCGCACCAGCCGCTGCTCCGGATCACTTTCGAAAGGAATTTCCGCTGATTCGAGGGCATCGAGAAGGGCACGCATATGGCCGGGAATGACCTCCCGGACGGTGATCTCGCCCCCCGTAATGGCCCCGGCAAGGATAAGGGTCCCCGCCTCGATACGGTCCGGAAGAACGGAATGATCGCAGCCACGGAGGCGGTCGACACCTGTAATCTTCAGGTAATGGCTGCCGAGGCCCTCGATGCGGGCTCCCATTTTGCGGAGGAAATGGCAGAGGTCCTCGATTTCCGGTTCGCAGGCGGCGCTTTCGATCCGCGTCGTTCCCGGGGCAAGGACGGCGGCCATGATCATGTTGGCGGTCCCGGTGACGGTGGAACCGTGCCGGCCGCCGAGGTAGAGGTAATCCCCGCGCAGGCCCGCGCCTTCCACTTCGACGTATCCGTTGCGGACCGCGACCTCGCATCCGAGGCGGCGCAGGCCCTTCAAATGCAGATCAATGGGGCGCGGACCGATCACACATCCGCCCGGAAGGGAAATTTCCGCCTTGCGGAGGCGGCCGACCAGCGGTCCGAGGAGGCAGACCGAGGCCCGCATCTGCCGCACCAGTTCGTAGGGGGCGCGGTGGTGGACTTCCCCGGCCTCGATCTCGTAGGTGTGGGCATCGACCTTCTCCACCCGGGCTCCCAGATGCGCAAGCATCCGGGCCATGAAACGGATATCGGAGAGGTCGGGGACGTTGCGGATGCGGCAGGTCTCCCCGGTGAGAAGGGTGGCGGCGAAAATCGGCAAGGCGGCGTTTTTGGCCCCGCCGACCTGGACGGAACCCCGTAGTTGCCGTCCTCCTTCAATGCGAAAGAGATCCATTCAGTGCGGTCCTTTCAGGAATCTTTCCCCTTCGAATGCGGGGAGGAAGGCTTTGGCTGGCCTGAGGGCTTCCGGTTGCGGCGTGGTCGCCGGCGGGAGGCCTGCTTGTCACTGTTCGGCTTACCCTGCTGGGCCTGGGCGCCGCCCTGTCCGCCGTTGGAGCCCCCGCCGCCGGACCGTTTGCGGCCTCCGCGGCTGCCACGGTTGCCGGAGGATTTACCGCCGCCGCCGCCTTTTCTGGAGGAGCCGCCCTGCTTTCCGGGACCGCCGCCTTGAGCGGAAGACTCCCGATTTTCGGAGCGGTTCCCCGGCCTGGTCGCCTGTCCGCGCGGTGGCTTGCGCGGGGGTCGGTTGCGCTTGCCGCCCTTTTGCGTGCGGTTGCCCCGGTCGCCGCTCCGGGGCTTCGGCTGGGACGGGCTGGAGGCAAGCCCGAGCAAGCTGAGGAAGCGCTGCCAGCGGGCGCGGAATCCCTTCCGCCGCCGGGCTTTTTTCCGCTTTTCATCGGCGCGGGCGGCCTGGCGGAATTCCTTTTCCATCTGGCTGATGGAGACCGGCTCGACATCGACTCCCGGAAAGGGCGGCAGCGTATCCTTTGCTTTCGGAAGGGTTTCCCGCTTGTGCGGCCGGTATTCCTGCGCCCCCATCGAATGGGGTGCGATCGGAATGACCTTTGGGCGACCGGAAACCGGATCGCCGCTTTCATAATCGTTGATGTTTTCGAAATGTGGCATGGTCCGTTGCCTAGTAGGCGATGCCGCATTGAAGGCCCTTTCGGCGCGGTGCAGCAAGTTCTTTCCTGACCCAGGGGAGTGGCTTTTCCAATTGACCCTGCGCACGCCGCCGCCCATGGCTTCACAGGATGGACCGACTGGAAGGGATTTTTGCAATGCAGGCGGATCTGAACCGGCGCATCGGGGTGGAACTTGAGGGCATCCCTGAGGAGGAAAAGGTACGCTGGGTTCTCAACTATTCCCGGGCGATGTCCCAGGAGCTTTCCGAGCTGGTGGATTCCGTGCCGTGGAAATGGTGGGCGAAGTACCAGACCTTCGACGAGCAGAATGCCCGCGTCGAGGTGGTGGACCTCTTTCACTTCCTCATCTCCCTCGCCCAGGCCCTCGGCATGAGCGCCGAGGATGTTTACGAGGCCTATGTGAAGAAGAACCAGGTCAACCACTCCCGCCAGGAGAGTGGCTACGCGAAGAAGGACGAAACCGACTCGCGCCACATCTGAAGAGCGGCGCCCCTACCAGAACATCCGCTGCTTTGGTTTGAGGGGGAGCTTTCCCCGCCAGTAGAGGATGAGCAGGCCACCGAAGAGCATGCCGCCGAGGTGGGCGAAGTGGGCAATGCCGGTGTTGGCGGCGGAAATGCCGAGGAAGAGTTCGATTCCGCCAAAAATGATGACGAAGTAGCGGGCCTCGAGGACCACGGGCGGAAAAATGAGCATGACCCGCCGGTAGGGAAAGAGCAGGCCGAAGGCGAGGAGGACGCCGTAGGTCCCGCCCGAGGCACCGATGGTTGGGTACGGCTGAGCCCCGGCGGAGACCGCAGAGCTGGCCACGGTCAGCTGGATCAGCCCCGCGCCGACGACACAGGTGAAATAGTACAGGGCAAAGCGAGCGGTTCCCCACCGCAGTTCGATCTCCCGCCCGAACATCCACAAGGCGAGCATGTTAAAGAAAATGTGGGCAAAGTTGCCGTGCAGGAAGGCGTAGGTGACCAGCTGCCATGGATAAAAGCCGACATCCGCGCCCGCTCCGAATCCCAGCGACCGGGCCCAGTCATCGATTCCCAGGGGCCAGAGGGCCAGATACTGCGTGAGAAGGCCGCCGGCCCCGCCGCGAAAGAAGACCTGCAACAGGAAAAACATCCCGTTCGCAATGAGCAGATTCAGGATGACCGGCGGGACGATCGGTTCGGATGTGCGATAGCTTTGCATCGGCATGCCTGCATTAGTGTAAGGCAGCCCGGGGCAACGCAACCTTGCGGGACAGGTTGTTTTTCCGGCTGAACGGAAATCTTTTCCCCTTGTGCGGGTTGCAAACGCCCTCGGTGGCTATCACCTTGCGTTAAAGTTCACCTGATCCCTTTGATTTTATGGCCTTATCACCCAACACCACCGCACCGACCTTCACCCTTCCCCGCAAGACAGCGGAGGGCCTCGAGGAGGTCTCGCTTGAAGCCAACTTCGGCAAGCAGAAGACGCTGCTGCTCTTTTTCCCCCTCGCTTTTACCAGCGTGTGCGAAGAAGAGCTGTGCACGGTCAGCGGCGGCCTCGACGCCTTCAGGGAACTGAACGCCGCCGTCTGGGGAATCAGTGTTGATAGCCCTTTCGCGCAGGAGGCCTTCGCGGAGAAGGCTGGCATCGGCATTCCGCTGCTCTCCGATTTCAACAAGGAAGTCTGCGCGGCCTACGACGTGCGCTTCGATGAGCTCAAGGGCCTGCAGGGCGTCGCCAAGCGCAGTGCCTTCGTCATCGATGAGAACGGGACGATCCGCTACAGCTGGTCCAGTGACAATCCCCGGGATTTGCCCCCCTTTGCGGAGGTCAAAGCCGCTTTGGGCGGGTGAGGCGCGTTCCATGCCTCCCGGGCAGGCGGATTTAGAGTAGACATCCCTCAAACGGCGGCCCTTTACTTCTCACCCTATGACGGCAAGCAAGGATCCCTTCAACGCGTGCAAGCCCTTTCAGGACGGGCACCTGTACAGTCTTCCGGCCCTCGAGGAGCAGGGACTTGGAAAGATATCACGACTTCCGGTCAGTATCCGCGTCGTCCTTGAGTCGCTTCTGCGCAACTGCGATGGCGAACGGGTTACGGAGGCTGACGTCCGCGCGCTCGCGCAGTACGAGGCACCGGCCCCGGCAAAAGCGGAAGTGCCCTTTGTCGTCAGCCGTATCGTGTTGCAGGATTTCACCGGGGTGCCGCTCCTTGTCGACCTCGCGGCCATGCGGGACGCGGTGCAAGCGGTCGGCGGGGACCCTGCCGTCATCGAGCCCCTCGTACCGGTGGACCTCGTCGTGGACCATTCCGTCCAGGTCGACCGGGCGGGCACGGCAAGTTCCTTTCTCGACAATCTGAAAATCGAGTTTGAGCGCAACCGCGAGCGTTACGAGTTCCTGAAATGGGGCCAGCAGGCCTTTCAAACCTTTTCCGTGGTGCCGCCGGCCATCGGGATCGTGCACCAGGTCAACCTCGAGTACCTCGCCAAGGTCGTTTTCGAGCGCGATGGACTTTATTATCCCGACACGCTGGTGGGCACGGATTCCCACACCACCATGATCAACGGCCTCGGGGTCGTCGGCTGGGGAGTCGGGGGCATTGAGGCGGAGGTCGGCATGCTCGGGCAGCCCATCGCCTTCCAGACACCCGAGGTCATCGGGGTCAACCTCAGCGGTGCCTTGCGCGAAGGCGCGACCGCGACCGACCTCACCCTGCGCATCACACAGATGTTGCGGGAAGAGAAAGTGGTGGGCAAGTTCGTGGAGTTTTTCGGGGAGGGAACGGAAAGCCTGAGCCTTCCGGACCGTGCCACCATTGCCAACATGGCCCCGGAATATGGTGCCACGATGGGATATTTTCCCGTCGATGAAAAGACCCTCGACTACCTGAAGATGACCGGCCGCTCCGAGGAAGCCGTCCGCACCATCCGCGACTATTACACCGCACAGGGCATGTTCGGGATTCCGCGGGAAGGAGAAGTCGACTACACAAAGGTGCTTCGTCTCGACCTCGACAGTATCGTGCCCAGCGTGGCGGGTCCCAAGCGGCCGCAGGACCGGATCGATGTCCCCGACCTCAAGGAGCGCTTTGAGAGCCTCCTCACCATCCCGACTGCGGAAGGAGGCTACGGCATCTCCGCTGAAGAGCGTTCCCGCAACGTCGCGGTCGAGCTTGCCGGAAAGGAGGACGGTTCCGCCGCCGTTGCCGCGCAGACGCAGATCGGCCACGGCTCCATCGTCATTGCCGCCATCACCTCCTGTACCAACACGTCCAATCCCACCGTGATGATCGGCGCCGGACTCGTCGCGAAGAAGGCCGTCCTCAAGGGCCTCGAAGTGGATCCGGTCGTGAAGACGTCCCTTGCCCCGGGCTCCCGTGTAGTGACCGACTACCTGCACCAGACCGGTCTGCAGGATTACCTCGACAAGCTCGGTTTCAATCTCGTCGGGTACGGATGCACGACCTGCATCGGCAACAGCGGGCCGCTCGATGCCCCGGTGGAAAAAGCCATCACCGAGGGCAATCTCGTCACCGCCTCCGTCCTCAGCGGTAACCGGAATTTCGAGGCGCGGGTCCATGGTTCGGTGAAAGCAAATTTTCTCATGTCCCCACCGCTGGTTGTCGCCTACGCTCTTGCGGGTCGGGTCGACCTGAACCTTGAGGAGGATCCGCTCGGCAGCGACCGCGACGACAACCCGGTTTACCTGCAGGACATCTGGCCCTCCCGCCGCGAGATTGAGGAGGCCATCGCCGAGGGCATCCGCCCGAGCATGTACGCCAAACAGTACAGCGACGTCCTCAACGCCAATCCCGAATGGAAGGAGATCGAGGCCGCCACCGGCACTCTCTACGAGTGGAAGGAGGACAGCACCTATATCCAGAAGCCGCCCTTTTTCGACGGCTTCTCCCGCGAACCAGCGGCCGGGGAGGCGTTTACGGACATGCGCGCCCTCGCCGTCCTCGGCGATTCCGTCACCACCGATCACATTTCCCCCGCCGGTTCCATTCCCGAGGACGGCCCCGCCGGCCGCTACCTCAGGGAAAACGGCGTCGAGAAAAAGGATTTCAACTCTTTCGGCTCACGGCGGGGGAATGACCGCATCATGACACGCGGCACCTTCGCCAATGTCCGTATCAAGAACCTCATGGCGGACGGACGCGAGGGAGGCTACACGAAGCTCCAGCCCGAGGGCGGGATCACCGATATCTTCGATGCCGCCGCCGTGTATCGGCAACGTGGTACACATCTCATTGTTTTTGCCGGATCCGACTACGGAATGGGTTCCAGCCGCGACTGGGCCGCCAAAGGAACAAGCCTCCTCGGCGTGCGGGCCGTCGTGGCCGCCTCCTTCGAGCGTATCCACCGTTCCAACCTGATCGGCATGGGCGTGCTTCCCCTGCAGTTCAAGGAGGGGGATTCGGCGCAGAGTCTCGGCATTGACGGATCCGGAACCTACCACATCGAGGGCGTTGCGGAGCGACCCGAGCCCGGCCAGGAGGCCGTCCTCGTCCTTTGTGACAGCGAGGGCAGGGAGGAGCGGCGGGTTTCCGTCGTCGTCCGGATCGATACGCCCATCGAGGTTGAATATTATCGACACGGAGGGATTCTTCCGTTCGTCTTGCGTCAGCTATTGTAACATGGCACAGGAGGAGTCACAGTTCCTCGTCAACCCTTACGAAGACCCCGTCATCCTGAAGATCAGCGGCAAGGTGTCCTTCACCAACGCGACCCCGGTGAAGGAGCTTTTCGACCAGCTTGTCGAGCAGGGACGGGATCACTTCGTCATCGATTTCCAGCACTGCAGCGGGATGGACAGTACCTTCCTCGGCATTCTCGCCGGTCTCGGCATCAAACTGCTGAAGAAGGAACCCAAGGGCTCGGTGGTGTTGTGCCGCCTCGGGGCGCGCAACCGCGAGCTGATCCAGAATCTTGGCCTGCACCGGATCCTTACCGTCGACGACGGTCAGGAAGTCGGAAGGATCGAGGCCTCCGCTGACGACATGCAAGTGCTGAAGGACGAGGAAAAACACACTGAAGTGGAAAATGCCCGGCTGGTCCTGCAGGCTCACGAGAATCTTCTCGAGGTCGACGATTCCAACAAGACGAAGTTTCAGGACGTCATCGCCTTTTTGAAGAACCAGGTGAACGATCGTTAGCGATCCGGGCGAACGATGTTGCTATGGTTCGGAATGGGAATGGCCGCCGGGGCGGTGATCGGCTGGTTCTTCTGGTGGACCGCGCGGCGGGAAGTCATCCGCCTTGATGAGCAGCGACAGATGCTGGCGCAGGAGAAACTGATCGTTTTCGACTTTGTGCACAACATGGTCGAGGCGATCGGTGAAGGGGTGACCCGGCAGGAGCTTTTCGAGCGGGTCGTGCATGCGGCCATTCTCAGCACCGGTGGTCTCAGCGCCTGCATTTTCGAGCGCCGGGGAAAACAACTCCGCGGGGTGGCCGTGGAAGGGCTTTTTCCTCCACATCGCCCGCTCCCGGAGAGTTCGCAGGCCAAGGTAACGACACGGGCCAAGTTCATTGAGCAGGTACTGAAGTCCGAGGTTTTCGAGGTGGGCGAGGGCCTTGTCGGACAGGCAGCCCAGAGCGGCCAGGGAATCCTCATCGAGAACGCCCTCGAGGACCCGCGGGTCATCCGCCATGAGGATCCGGCCCTCGATGTACGCAGTGTCATTGTTGTGCCGATACATTTCCGGGACCGCAACATCGGGGTGCTCGCGATCGTGAACCCGTCCGACGGGGGAGCTTTCGGCGAGACCGACTTCTCGCTCTCGGAAAGCCTTGCCGAGCAGGCGGGGCTGGCCATCCACAACCTCGACCTGATGTCCTCGCAGATCGAGAAAAACAAGCTCGATACGGATCTGAGCCTTGCGAAAGAGATCCAGAGCATGCTTCTGCCCAGTCGTGTGCCGAAGGTGCCGAACCTCCAGCTGGCGACGGTCTACCGCCCGGCCCAGAAAGTTGGCGGCGACCTGTACGACATTTTTTCCCTCGGGGAGAAAAGGGTGGGGGTGGCCATCGCGGATGTCTCCGGCAAGGGAATTCCCGCCAGCCTCATCATGGCCATCTGCCAGAGCAACCTGCGCCACTTCGCCCGCAATCACGCTTCCCCCTCGGAGGTTCTGCGCATGATGAATGCGGTCATGGTCGAGGAGATGCGGCCGGACATGTTCATCACCATGATTTTCGCCGTCATTGACATGGAGCGGGAGGAACTGGTCCTCGCCCGCGGCGGCCACGAGTTGCCCATTCTCGTCCACCCCGACGAAGGCAACGGGCAGGTGCGCTCGGAGCTGCTGCGCAGCGAAGGCATGGCCCTGGGCATGGTGCCGGGAGATATTTTCGACAAGGCGTTGCGCGACTGCACTATTCCCTTCCGCGAAGGCGATGTTCTTGCCCTTTACACCGACGGGGTGACAGAAGCGGCGAACGTGGACGGGGTGGAGTTCAGCAACGGGCGCCTTGCGGACGCCGTGCGCAGCCTGCGAGGCTGTCCTGCGGAAGAGCTGGTGGAGGGGATCATGGACCGGGTTTCACGTTTTGCCGGCTCCGTCGGCCAGACGGATGACTTCACCGTCATGGCGATCAAGCATTTGTAGTAAAAAATTATGACAGCGCCCGTCCCCACCAACTCACCAACGAGCGAACTACCCGACCGCAGCGGTCACTTCGGCCCCTTCGGCGGCCGCTACGTCCCCGAGACGCTCATGAACTGCCTCCTCGAACTGGAGGCGGCCTACGAGG
>JAAAOD010000226.1 GCA_009908535.1 Verrucomicrobiota bacterium | reverse complement strand
ACGCGCAAGGGTGGATTTCCCGGCGCCGTTGCGGCCCACCACCCCGACGCGGTCCCCCCGCTGCAGCTCAAGGGAAAAGCCCCGGAAGACCTCGGTCTCCCCGTAGGCCTTGGCGATCTCCTCCAGCTTGACGACGCGGTGGCCTCCTTTGCGCGAAAGGGGAAATTCGAAGTGGACCGTCGCCGCCGCCTCTTCCAGCTCGATGCGTTCCGTCTTGTCGAGTTGCTTGATCCGGCTCTGCACCTGCGCGGCCTTCGAGGCCTTGTAGCGGAACCGTTCGATAAAGCGTTCCGTGCGGGCGATGGCCTTGTCCTGGTTCTGCTTCGCCCGCAGCCGCTGCTCCCGGCGCGCGGCCTGCTGTTCAAGGAAAGCGCTGTAGTTGCCGGTGTAGGTGATGATGTCGCCGTTCTCAAGCGAGTGGATCGTCGTGGTCAGCTTGTCGAGAAAGGCTTGGTCATGCGAGATGACCAGCAGGGCACCCGGATACCCCTGCAGAAAACCCTCGAGCCAGCGCAACGAGGGCAGGTCGAGGTGGTTGGTCGGCTCGTCCAGCAAGAGCAGGTCCGGCTCGTCGAGCAGCAGGCGGGCGAGGGCGATGCGCATCTGCCAGCCCCCGGAGAAAATATGGCAGGGCTGCCGGAGGTCGTCCTTCCCGAACCCCAGACCGAAAAGGATCGCCTCCGCGCGCGGGCGCAATTTGTGGGCCTCCAGTTCCTCCAGCCGCTGGCTGTAGTGCGAAAGCCGCTCCAGGCATTCCGCGTAGTCCTCCTCCTCCACCCGCAGTTCCTTCAGGTCCGCTTCCGCCCGCGCCAGTTGGGCCGTCGCCTGCCGGATGTCCCCCGCCGCCGCTTCCACTTCCTCCAGAAGCGGCCGTTCGGGCAGGACAATACCGTCCTGCGGCAGGTAGCCCACGCGTACCCCCGACCGCCGTTCCCTCTCCACCTGGTCCGCCTCTCCCTCCCCAAGTAAAATGCGGAAAAGGGTCGTCTTTCCGCTCCCGTTCGGGCCGACAAGCCCCGCCCGCGCTTGCGGCGGCAGCGCCAGCGAGGCGTCGTGGAAAAGGACTTTCGGCCCGTAGGCCAGGTCCAGCTTTTTCAAGGTCAGAAGCATGCGGATGGAGTTTACCCGGAGACTTCGCTGTTGTTCAGCGCAAGCCGCCGCCATGTCAACCGAGGAGACGCGCTCCCGCCCCGGGCGCCCGAATGCCTACACGTGTTGGGTTCTGGCGTTGACAGGGGCGTCGAAGCCTTCTTGCTAAGGGGCATGTCAACGGAAGCAACTTCGGATATCGGGCTGATCGGCCTGGCTGTCATGGGGCAGAACCTTGCCTTGAACATCGCGGACCACGGATTCCGCATCTCGGTCTACAACCGGACCACGAGCAAAATGGAGGCCTTTGTGGCGAAGTATCCGGATACGCCCGGGGGGCTGGTGGGAGAGGCCAGCCTGGAGGGCTTTGTCCGCTCCCTGAAGCGTCCGCGCAAGATCATCGTGCTGGTGCAGGCGGGCGGGCCGACGGACAAGGTGATCGAGGGGCTGGTTCCCCTGCTGGAGGAGGGGGACATCCTCATTGACGGGGGCAACGCGCGGTGGACGGACACGATCCGCCGGGAGCGGGAGCTGACGTCGAAGGGCCTTCGCTTCATCGGCAGCGGCGTCTCCGGCGGGGAGGAGGGCGCGCGCTTTGGGCCGAGCCTGATGCCCGGGGGGACGCGCGAGGCATGGCAGTACCTCGAGCCGATCTGGCAGGCGATTGCGGCGAAAGTGGACCCGGGTACGGGCAAGCCACTTCCGGGTGCACAACCCGGGAAGCCGGTCGAGGGGGGCGTGGCCTGCACGGCTTACATCGGGGAGAACGGGGCCGGGCACTATGTGAAAATGGTGCACAACGGGATCGAGTACGGCGACATGCAGATGATCTGCGAGGCCTACGACCTGTTGCGCGGTGTTCTGGGCCTGACCCCGCCGGAGATGGGGGAGATCTTCGACGAATGGAACAAGGGCCAGCTGGACAGCTTCCTGATCGAGATCACGGCGGACATTCTCAAGCAGGCCGACCCGGAAACGAAGAAGCCCTTTGTCGACGTCGTGCTCGACACCGCCGGCCAGAAGGGCACCGGCAAGTGGACCAGCATCAACGCCCTTGACATGGGGACGCCTGCGCCGACGATCGCGGAGGCGGTCTTCGCCCGTTGCCTCAGCGCGGTGAAGGAGGAGCGCGAACACGCGGCGACGATTCTTTCCGGACCGCCGTCGTATTCATACAGCGGGGACAAAGACGCTTTCGTGCAGGCGGTGCACGACGCCCTCTACTGCGCGAAGATCTGCTCCTATGCGCAGGGTTTCCAGCTCATGCGGTATGCCGAGGAGGCGTACGACTGGAAATTGAATTTCGGTGAAATCGCGCAGATCTGGCGGGGCGGCTGCATCATCCGGGCGGCTTTCCTGCAAAAGATCACCGAGGCCTTCGAGCGGGCACCGGACCTCGCCAACCTGCTTCTGGACCCGTATTTCAACGAGACCATTCGCAAGGCGCAGGAGAACTGGCGCGAGGTGGTGGGCGTGGCCGCGCGGGCGGGCATCAGCATCCCGACTTTCGGCAGCGCACTCAGCTACTATGACGGGTACCGGACGGCGCGGCTTCCCCAGAATCTTCTGCAGGCGCAGCGCGACTATTTCGGCGCCCACACCTACGAGCGGGCGGACCGGCCCCGCGGGCAATTTTTCCACGTCGACTGGCCGCATCCCGACCGGCCGCAGGTGGAAGCCTGATTTTTCGGCGAAGAAGATTTGCCTGTGAAACACCGCTGTTCCACATTCCTCCTGCATGCCAAGGAGAAGAAGATCCCAACGGAGGCGTAACAGCGGCACACCCCAATCCAAGCTGGCGATTACTTCGGTGGGATTCCTTCTTGCCGTGGGTTTTGTCATGGCGGGCCTCCGCAGCCTCGATGTTGTCCTCCTGAGCCTTCTCACGACCGTTCTGGGCTTTTCCGGCTTTCTCCTGGCGATTTATGCCCGGAAAAGCCTGCGCCGGAAGCACGGCCGTCTCGAGGGGGAGTCGGCCGCCGTGATTGGATACTGGGGGAACCTCATTGTTTTTCTCCTTTCCCTGCTGGGCTTCTGCTGGTTTTTCGCCATTGGGGTGATGCGGGGCGACTTTCTTTGATGGATCTGTTTATGAAACGCCGATATTTTTCCCTGCTGGCCCTCGGCCTCGTCCTGATGTCCGCCGTCAGCGCGATCGCGGAGAACCCCCGCTTTGGCCCCTACGAGGCGATCGAAATCAATCCGGACGTCATCCGCGGAGTGAAGGTTGATGACGAGAACCGGATTTGGCTCCTGCTCAATCCAAAGTACAAGGAAAAGGAGCTCGTCCTGCGTATTTCGAACCGGAAAGGGGCGGGGTATCGCGACTTTGAGAACGGCAAAAAAGAACTCATTTCGCCGGCGAACCAGGGGAAGCGGGCGCATGCATGGACCGATTGGCTCCGTACGGAAGCGGCCTACGTCGAGTACTGGATGGACGGTCGGAAGGTCTTGCACCTGAAGAAGGTGGAATAGGAAAGAATGGTCCGCTTGCTGCAGCTTACGCCCGAGGCGGCCAACCGTTTCCTGAACCGTTTCCTGCGCTCGCTGGGGGTGGTGCTGGCGGTGCTCGTGCTGATCTTTGCGCTGGTTTCGCTGCTGCGGAAAGGCCCTCCCGGAATTACGCGCATGCCTGATTTCCGGCAGATCGAGGACGTGGGGGAGCGCAAGGCGGCCTTTTTCGCCTTTCTGGAGCCCTTCACAGAGGCCGCGAACCGGGACGTCGGGCTGGCGCGCGAGCGTTTACAGCAACTGCGGGACCGGGGCCTTTCCGCCCCCCTGAACCGAAGGGACCTCCTCTGGTTGACCGAAATGGAAACGGCCTACGAGTTACCGGTGGCCGACAAAGAGGAGGCCGTCGGGGTGCGGGTGGACCGGCTTCTGCGGCGGGTGGATATCATCCCGCCCTCCATGGCGCTCGCTCAGGCCGCGCTCGAAAGCGGGTGGGGAACCAGTCGCTTTGCCCGCGAGGGCAACAATCTTTTCGGCATCTGGTGCTGGGAACCGGGATGCGGCATGGTCCCCAAGCGCCGCCCCGCCGGAAGTACCTACGAAGTGGCGGCCTACGCCAGCCCGCGGGCCTGTTTCCGCGACTACATGCGCAACCTCAACACCCACGAGGCCTACCGGGATCTGCGCTCCCTCCGCGCCGGGCTGCGGGAGGCAGGGGAGCCGGTGACGGGCCCCGCCCTCCTGGACGGGCTTTACCGTTATTCCCAGGAAGGCTGGACCTATGTGGGAAAAGTACAACGTGTGATTCAATCCAACCAACTCACCCGATATGATGAAGCGATTCCGTAAACTGGCTTTCCTGTCCGCGTTCCTTTCGGGGATCAGTCTGTTCCTCGCCGGCTGCGGCGGGGGTGCCGACCCGGCCGACGAGGCCATGGCCGAGGGCGTCTTCCTCGTCAACAACGGGGCCGAGCCGCGTTCCCTCGACCCGCACATTGTCACTGGGATGCCCGAGCACCGAATCATCAAGGCGCTGCTCGAAGGCCTTGTCGGGGACCATCCGAGCGACAGCGGCAAGGTCGCCCCCGGCATGGCTTCCGCATGGGAACCCAATGCCGATGCCAGCGAGTGGACCTTTTACCTGCGCGAAGCGAGCTGGAGCAACGGCGATCCCGTCACCGCCGGACATTTCCGGTATGCCTTCCGACGCATCCTCAATCCGGATTTCGGGGCCCCGTACGTGAGCATGCTTTTCCGGGTGAAGAACGCCCGCGCCTACAACGAGGGGGCAATCACCGACTTCGCGAAGGTCGGAGTGAAGGCACCGGATCCGCGCACCCTCGTCGTCACCCTTGACGGGCCGACCCCGTACTTTCCGCTCATGCTCACCCACTACACCTGGTTTCCCGTCCACCCGGATACCCTTGAGAGCTTCGACGCCTTCGCCCGCCGCGACACCGGCTGGACCCTGCCCGAAAACCACGTCGGCAACGGGCCCTTCCTCCTCAAGGAGTGGAAGCCCAACCAGCGGATTATCGTGGAGAAGAACCCGCGCTACTGGGACGCGGAGAATGTCGCCCTCAACGCCATTCACTTTTTCCCTGTCCAGGACCGGCAGACGGAGAACCGCATGTTCCGGAGCGGCCAGTTGCACAAGACCGACGGGATTCCCTACAATCTCCGCCAGCGCTACCGCGACGAGGACAATCCCGCCTTTCGCGAGGATCCGATGTTTGCCACCGGCTATCTCGGCTTGAATACCCTGCACGAGGGCCTCGGCGACCGGCGCGTTCGCCAGGCCCTGTCCCTTGCCCTCAACCGCGAGTTGATCGTCCGCGAGGTGACCAAGAACGGGGTCGCGGCCGGCGGTTTTGTCCCCCCCGGCATTCCCGCCTACGCCAACGCCGACCAACTGCCGTACGATCCGGAAAAAGCGCGGCAGCTGTTGGCCGAGGCCGGCTATCCCGGAGGGGCGGGCTTCCCGGTCCTCGAGTTCATTCTCGCCAATTCAGACACCAGCCGGACCCTCGCCGAAGTCATTCAGGAAATGTGGCGTCGCGAACTGGGCGTCGAGATCCAGATTCTCAACAAGGAATGGCAGGTGCTCATCGCCGACATGGACAACGGGCACTTCGACGTCTTCCTCCTCTCTTGGATCGGCGATTACCTCGATCCCGCCACCTTCCTGAAAATTATGCGTACCGGCGACGGCAACAACCGCACCGGCTTTGCCAACCAGCGCTATGACGCCCTGCTCCAGAAAGCCAACCAGCGGGCGGACCTGCAGGAGCGATACCGTATTCTCCGCGAAGCGGAAAGTATTCTCCTCGAAGAACTTCCAATCCTCCCCATCAGCTGGGCCGAATACCTCTATCTCCTCGATCCGGCCGTCGAAGGTTGGGCCCCCAAGCCCCTGATGAACCAGCCCTACAAAGCCGTGCGCTTCGGGGAACCGTAGCCCCGCCCGGTGGATAGCATCGACCGGCTAGGTCGATGACGGCGATATATGCCAATTTGACTCTACCCCGGCCAACCCCGCCGGTAGCTATGAAGAAATGTCTCATTCACCGGGACTGAAATTTCGATAAATCTCTATAATTGAACATCTTATAAATTTTAATTTCTGGCCGGTTTTATGCAGAAGGGAAGCCATGACCTTTGATGCAACGAAATATACGGAGAAATCGCGCGAGGCGGTGCTGGCCGCGCAAACGGAAGCGCGCGACCGCGGGCATCAGCAAGTGGATAGCTGGCACCTGCTGGCGGCGTTGCTGACACAGGAAGGCGGCGTGGTGCCGTCCCTGCTCAAGCGCATGGACATCACCCCGGCGGCGGTGGACCTTTCCCTGAAGCGACAACTGGACAAGCTGCCGGTGGTGAGCGGGGCCACGGAAGCGGGCAAGGTCTATATCACGGAGAGCCTGAACCGCGTCTTCACGGCGGCGGAAGCGGCGGCGAAGGAGATGCAGGACCAGTACGTCTCGGTGGAACACCTCTTCCTCGGCCTTGTCCGGGCGGAAGGCAACGCGGAGCTGCGGCGTTTCTGGGAGACTTTTGAGATCACGGAAGAGCGGGTGCGCGAGGCGATCCGCAGTCTGCGCGGCAACCAGAAGGTCACGAGCGAGAATCCGGAAGCGACCTATGAGGCGCTGGACAAGTACGGCATCGACCTCGTGCAGATGGCGCGGGAGGGCAAACTGGACCCGGTTATCGGCCGCGAGGAGGAGATCCGCCGCGTCATCCGCATCCTATCCCGCAAGACGAAGAACAATCCCGTCCTCATCGGCGATCCCGGGGTCGGGAAGACGGCCATTGTGGAGGGCCTTGCCCAGCGGATTCTGCGGGGCGACGTGCCGGAGGGCCTGAAGGACAAAACCGTCTTCGCCCTCGACATGGGCTCGCTGCTCGCCGGGGCGAAGTACCGTGGGGAGTTCGAGGAACGCCTCAAGGCGGTTCTGCAGGAAATCAAGTCGGCGGAAGGGCGTATCCTCCTCTTTATTGACGAGATGCACACCATCGTCGGCGCGGGGAAGGCCGAGGGGGCCATGGACGCCGGGAATCTGCTCAAACCGATGCTGGCGCGCGGGGAATTGCACTGTATCGGGGCGACCACGCTCGACGAGTACCGCAAGCACGTGGAAAAGGATGCCGCCCTCGAGCGGCGTTTCCAGCCGGTGCAGGTGGACCAGCCGACCCTCGAGGACAGCATTTCCATTCTCCGCGGCCTGCGCGAGCGTTTCGAGCTGCACCACGGCGTGCGCATCACCGACAACGCCCTCGTGCACGCGGCCACGCTTTCGCACCGCTACATTTCCGACCGCTTCCTGCCCGACAAGGCCATCGACCTCGTCGACGAGGCGGCCGCCATGGTGCGCACGGAAATGGATTCCATGCCGCAGGAACTGGACGACCTGTCCCGCCGCGTCATGCAGCTGGAGATCGAGGAGGCCGCCCTGAAAAAGGAAAAGGACGAGGCCTCGAAGGAGCGCCTCGAGGAGCTGCGGACGGAACTTGCGGATCTCCGCGAGCGGACCGGGGCCTTGAAGGCCGAATGGGAGGCGGAAAAGGAAGTGCAGACCGCCACGCAGCGCCTGCGCGAACAGATTGAACAGGCCCGTCAGGAAATGGAGACCGCCGAAAGGCAGTACGACCTCAATAAGGCCGCCCAGCTTCGCCACGGGACGCTCCCCGAGCTGGAACGCCAATTGAAGGAAGCGCAGGAGCGCTCCCGCGAGAAGCGTTCCCGCCTTTTCAAGGAGGAAGTCACCGACGAGGAAATCGCCCAGATCGTCAGCCGCTGGACGGGCATTCCGGTCGCGCGCCTGCTCGAAGGGGAGAAGGAAAAGCTCCTCAAAATGGAGGACATTCTCCACGAGCGGGTCATCGGCCAGGACGAAGGGGTACGCGTGGTCAGCGAGGCCATCCTGCGGTCCCGCGCCGGGATCAAGGATCCCCGCCGGCCCATCGGGAGTTTCCTCTTCCTCGGCCCGACCGGGGTGGGCAAGACGGAACTCGCCCGCACGCTCGCGGAAAACCTTTTCGACAGCGAAGACAACATGGTGCGCCTCGATATGTCCGAGTACATGGAAAAGCATTCCGTCTCGCGCCTCATCGGAGCGCCTCCCGGCTATGTCGGCTACGATGAAGGAGGTCAGCTCACGGAGGCGGTGCGCCGCAAGCCCTATTCGGTCATTCTCTTCGACGAAATCGAGAAAGCGCATCCGGACGTCTTCAACACGCTCCTGCAGATCATGGACGACGGGCGCATCACCGACAGCCATGGGCACACCGTGGATTTCAAGAACACCATCCTCATCCTGACCTCGAACATCGGCAGCCGCTTCCTCCTCGACGGTGTCAGCGGGGATGAGATCCCGGATGGTGTGCGCGAATCCGTGTTTGCGGAACTGCGCCAGGCCTTCCGCCCGGAATTCCTCAACCGGCTCGACGACACCATCCTTTTCAAGCCGCTCACCATGGAGAACATCGCCGGCATTGTGAAACTGCTGCTGCGCGATCTCAACCACCGCCTCAAGGACCGCAAGATCGAGGTGGTGCTCGACGATGCCGCGCTGCGCTGGTTCGCCGAGAAGGGCTACGATCCCGTCTTCGGGGCGCGGCCCCTGCGTCGCCTTCTCCAGCGCGAAGTCGAGAACGCCCTCGCCCGCGGCATCATCAGCGGCGGAATCCGCGAAGGTTCCATGGTGCGGTTTTCCGTGGAAGACGATCATCCGGTCTGGACGGAGCTGGCGGCCTGAGGTTCGGCCATTGATTTGGGGTTTCGCCGATTATCTGGTAAGCTACCGTAATGATGGATCCCATCCTGCAAAAACTCCTCTCCAGTCTCGTTCTTCTTCTCGTCCTCGGGGGCGTGCATTTCGCCCTCATGCGCGGAATCCGGAAAAGCATGGCCCGCGAAAGCCTGCGCCGACACCGCGCCGTCTTCGTCGGCAAGGTGCTGCGGGTGGTGCTTCTGGGCACGGGCGGCCTGTTGCTCATCGGCATCTGGGGCTTCAGCATGGAAACGATCTGGATCTTCATGTCCGGTCTTCTCGGCCTCATCGCCATTGGATTCGTCGCGGTCTGGAGCCTTTTGAGCAACATTGTCGCCGGGGTGCTGCTCTTTTTCACCAACCCGTTCCGCATCGGGGAAAGAGTGTCTTTTGTCGGGGAGGAAATGACCGGCGAAGTCGAGGACATCACCCTCATGTTTGTCACCCTGCGCGACGGGGAGGACCTCCTCCGGGTACCGAACAACCTCTTTTTCCAGCGGGCGCTGCGCATCCGCGCCGCCGCTTGAGGTTTTAGGGTTGACGATCGCCGCCGCCGCACCTGTGTTCTTTTCCTTTTCGCCAACGAAATCCTATGTCCGTAGAAGTGAAGATTCGCAAAGGAGAGCCCATCGAGCGGGCTCTGCGCCGATTGAAAAAGCGCCTCGATCGCGAGGGCGTTATCCGCGATGTGCGCGCGAAGCGGTATTTTGAAAAGCCGAGTGAAGTGAAGCGCCGGAAGAAAAAGGTGGCCGCGTTCTCCGCGATGCTCCGCGCCCGCTACGAAAACCGCTAGACGGTTCTTCAAGTTGTAACTTTTTTCTCTTCCCTGCAGGACAAAAGCCTGCAGGGTTTTTATTTTTCAGGGATGCGCTTCTCGATCAGCAGTTGTTGGAACAGTCACCGTCACGATGACGGCTACGCCATGCTGGTCGAGCTGGCGAATCTCGGGTTCGATTGGGTCGAATTATCGCACGGGATCCGGCTTTCCCTCGTTCCCGGAATTCTGAAGGCCCTCGACGAGGGGGTCGTGAAGATTTCCTCCGTGCACAATTTCTGTCCCTTGCCGGTGGGCGTCATGGGGGCGGCCCCGAATCTTTATGAACCGGCCGCGCCGACGCGGCGCGAGCGCATTCTCTGGCTTCATAACACCCTGAAGACCCTCGATTTCGCCGACCGCGTCGCCTGCGACCGCGTCGTCCTCCATTCCGGACGGGCCCGCTTCCTTTTCGGCAATCCCGGGAAGGCGCTTGAAGCAGCGGCAGAGACGACCGCCGAGCCCGATGCCACCCCGCCCCCGGTCGAGAACGCTCTCCGCAAACTGCGCAAGGCGAAGAAAAAGCCCATGAAACGGCTCCGGGAAAGTTTCGGCCTGCTCGTGGAGCGGGCGCGGGAGCGCGGGGTCACCTTCGGGGTCGAAAACCGCGAGGCCTTCACGGAGATGCCCATGGACGAGGATATGAAACCCTTTCTTGAGGAGATGGCCGCGGAAGGCCCCTTCGCCTACTGGCACGACGCCGGGCACGCCCAGTTGAAGGAGCGGATGGGGCTGCTCAAGCATGCCGAGTTTCTGACCGGCTTGCGGCCGCTTTTGACCGGATTTCACCTCCACGATGTTTCCGAGGAGGGAAAGGACCACCAGCCGCCGGGAACGGGGACCATTGACTGGGAGGCGCTCGCCCCGCTCATCGGGGGTGGCGACACCGTGGTCATGGAAATGAGCCCGCGCCTGCGTTCCGCGCAGATCCGGGAAGGACGCGACTACCTGCGGCGGGTCGTCCCCGCGCTATCTTCGGCGGCGTCATGACCGAATGGATCCTCGCCTCCGCTTCGCCGCGTCGGCACGAGTTGTTAAAGCGATTGGGCTTATCCTTCCGCATCGTCCAACCGGTGGTGCAGGAATGGGAACCTGAGGAGGCCGATCCGATTGCGCAGGTGCGCCACAACGCACAGGCGAAGGCCGCCGCGGTCGCGCAGGATTTTCCTGCTGCCGGCATCATCGCCGCCGATACAACCGTCGCGCTCGGAAAGCGGCTCTTCGCGAAACCGGCCAACCTTCGCCACGCCCGGGAAATGCTGCGGAACCTCTCCGGTCGGACCCACAAGGTATTTACCGGAGTCACGCTCGTTTTCGACGGCCAGAATCGCTCGTTTCATGAGAGCAGCGATGTACGGTTCCGGGCTCTTACGGAGGCGGAGATCGAGCATTACCTCGCCAACGTGCATGTCTTTGACAAGGCGGGGGCCTACGCGATTCAGGACGGGGGCGAGTGGATCGTGGAGCATTTCACCGGTTCCTTTGAAAACATCATGGGGTTGCCGCTTCAACGTTTGCGGGCCGAACTGGTCGAACTGGGCATGGAAGGTCTGCCGCCAGAGGGAAAGAAGTAGACATGGGCCGTCGCGATCAGCCAGTGGAGCCCAGGTTCTCCTTGCCGACGCGCCGGGAACGCACCCGGCAGGGTTCGGAGGAAGGACTGGTCGCGGCCGTCCTCGTCGCGGTCTTTCTTCATTTTCTCCTTTTCTGGGCGACTCCGGCGGAAATTTTCCCCCACGCCCCGGAAGGTCCGCAACCGTCCGCGAGCATGGAGGTGGTGCTCGAACAACTCCCCGAGGAAGCGGAGATGGAGGAGCGTTACGTGCGGGCCGCGCCCGATATCGCGGAGGAGACGCCCGAGGAAACAATGAACATTTCCGACCGGGACCAGGTGGCCGCGCAACCGGAGCAGGCGCCTACCGATCCCGAAAACACGCCCTACGTGGAGGGAGACGAGGAGATTTCCAACCGCCTCGTGCAGGGCAATCCGCGGCAGGAGCCCTCGCCGCAGGCCCCGCCTGCCGCCAGCCCGACGCAGGGGCAGAGCCCCGTCCCGCAACAGGAGGCGGCGCCCCGCCAACAGGCCCGGCAACAACCGGAGCCTGACACCCTTGAAAAGGAAGCGGAATCGGAAGAGGGCCTCGCCAGCCGCGAGGAACCGCAGGAATCAAAGGAACCGCCCGAGGAAACCCCCGCGCCGGAGGATCCCCTCGTCGCCAAGCCAAGCCCGCGCGACGGTCGCGGGGAGGACCGGCAGACCACGCCTCCGCAGTCTGAACAGCAGGCCTCCCAGCAACCGCGTCCGCGGCAGCGCGTGGAGCGGGATACCTCCTTCGGCCCCATCAAGGACAACCGGCAGGGCGTCGTCCGCATCGGCCGCCTCGCCTTTGATTCCCAATATTCCGAGTTCGGCGAGTACTGGCGGCGGGTGGCTGAGATCATTGAGGCGCGCTGGCGCAATCTCGTCTACAACACCAAGGCCATCCCCTTCAACGGCAACCGCGTTGTCGTGGAGTTTTCCATCACCCGGAAAGGCGCCGTCGAAGGGGTGCGCGTGGCCTTTTCCAACGCCGGCAAACTCGCGGAGACCATTTCCCAGGACGCCATTGTCGCGGAGGCTCCCTACTTTGACTGGACGCCGGAAATGATCGTCCGCATGGGCGAGCGCGCGCCTTGCTCCATCCACTTCTATTACTGAGATGGAGCCGCCCCTGCACGAGCGTTGTCAGGTGCTTGCCGCGCATCCCTGCGGACTAATGGCCGTGGAGAAGGCAGCGGGCGTCTTGTCCCATCCCAACCGAAAGGAGGACCGGAAGCGGTCCCTCCTGCGGGCACCCTTTGATGAGAAGGCGGAGGCTTTTGCGATGGAGGGTCGGCGCTGGTTCCTCCTCCACCGCCTTGATGCGCCGACCTCGGGGGTGGTTTTGCTGGCGGAGGACCCCGAACTCGCCACGGCGGTGCGGCGGTTGTTCGCGGATCATGTCGTGAAAAAGCACTACATCGCCCTCGTCAAAGGCTTTCAGCGGGCAAGCCGCGCAACCTGGCGCGACCACCTCGCTGTGCGGCGCCGGGGTGGCCGCCTTCGGACGATCGTCCGAAGGAGCCCGCCCAACGCCGTCACGGATGTCCGTGTACGTT
This sequence comes from Verrucomicrobiota bacterium, assembly GCA_009908535.1. GTDB lineage: Bacteria > Verrucomicrobiota > Verrucomicrobiia > Opitutales > Oceanipulchritudinaceae > Oceanipulchritudo. Next base: position 1,337 of record JAAAOD010000226.1, on the reverse strand, counting down.
TGCATCGACGGGGAACGCCCGCGATGACCCTGCTCGATCTCTTTCCGCGGACCGGACGGACGCATCAATTGCGGGTGCAATGCGCCTCCCGCCACCTGCCCATCCTCGGGGACGCCACCTACGGCGATTTCGCCTTCAACCGGGGCGTCAAACAGCGGACCGGTCACCACCGCCTCTTTCTCCACAGCCACCGCATCGAAGTCCCGCTTGTCTGGAAGGGAACGGAGATCGCCTTCAGCGCCGAAAGCCCCCTTCCCACGGAATTCGTATCCGCGTAGCCGAAGTTGTGCGACTTGGGCCCGCCGCCACTCCATGGTTGCCTTCGTCTTCGCGCGGCGTAGGTCTGTTCGTTTTCACCCAAGCGAAAGCGGCATGATCATATCCAAGGAACCCACCCTTACCGACGCCCAACTGACGGAAGTCGAGTCCATCGTCGGCGAGTTCGACTGCAAGATCCAGGTCATTTACGGCGCGCACCGGAACATCTATGCTATCATCGGGGATGAGCGCAGCGAGACGATGGTGAACCGTCTTCTCGGCCTGGAATACGTCGACCGCGTCGACCGCATGGAATCCATCTACAAACTGATGGATATCCGCTCCGATCTATCCCACCATTGTATCCGGATCGCGGAACTGGAACTCGGGAAAGAACCGTTTTTCATCGCTGGCCAGTGCACGATCGATCCTCAACGGCGCGAGGCTTTTCTCGAAACCGCCGAGGGGGTCAAGGAAGCGGGCGCGCAGGTGCTTCGCGGCGGCGTCTGGAAGCCGCGGACCTCCCCGCACAGCTTCCAGGGAACCGCGAAATCCCTTGAAATCCTTCTCGAGGCCCGCGACCGCACGGGCCTACCCGTCATCGCCGAGGTCATGGACGAGGCACAGCTGCGCATCGCCCTCGAGGCCAAAGTCGACATGTTGCAGATCGGCACCCGCAACGCGCTCAATTATCCCCTGCTGGCCTGCGTCGGGGCGGCCACGGCGGAGCAGGGGATTCCCGTCCTGCTCAAGCGCAGTCGCCATATGGGACCGGTCGACGAGTTCATTTCCGCCGCCGAATACCTCGCCGCGAACGGCAACCCGAACATCCTCTTCTGTCCGCGCGGAACGATGCCAGGACTGGACGGGTTCCGCAACCATCCCGACGAGTCCATCACCCCCCTTTTGAAGGAGAAGTCATGGGCGCCCGTGGTGGTGGATCCGTCGCACGCCGTGGGCCGCTCACGGTATGTTCCGGCCGCTGCCCTCGCCGCCTTTTGCTACGGCGCCGACGGGGTCATCGTGGAGACGCACGTCGACCCCATCTCCGGCATCGGGGACGACCCCAAGCAGAGCGT